>JALYXK010000064.1 GCA_030947145.1 Actinomycetota bacterium | reverse complement strand
CTCCTCCTGCTTGTCCTCCCACTGCACGTCCAGGGTGATTCGCGCCCCCTCGATCAGCGGCGAGGGCGCGGTCGGGGTCCCCCCGCCCAGCAGGGACGGCGCCGCCACCACGCGATCGCTGGCCGCTGGATAGCACAGCACCACGCGCTTGCGGGCCCGGGTCAGCGCGACGTAGAGCTGCTGGCGCAGCGCCCCCCGCCGGCACTCCTCACCGTCGGGCACGATCGGCTCGTGTAGCAGCGCGTCCGGAATCGGCTCGACCGCCGGTCCGGCCAGCCCGGCATGCAGGCCGAGCACGAAGACATGCTCGGTCTCGAGGCCCCCGGCCGCGGCCAGCGTCAGCACCTGCACGGCTGAGGCTCCGCTCAGGGCCGGCTCCTCCTGCTCGCGCAGGCCGTAGTCGGCCACCGCAGCGATCGAGCGGGCGAACTCCCGCGGCGTCGCCTGCGGAGCCCGTCCGACGTAGGCCGAGGCGAGCTCGCCGAAGTGCGCCAGCGCGCGCAGTCGCTGCACCACGTCGGCGTGGGCGGCGAACAGCTGCTGGCGTCGCAGCCCGAGCCGCTCGATCAGCCGATGTACGTAAAGGTCCGGGCGGGTGGTGTCGATCGCCGCCGCTCCGGATCGGTAGAGCTTCAAGAACACCCGGATGCGCTCGCGAGCCTCGGGCGGAACCTGGGGGGACTCGGTGGCCGCGGCCAGGGCGGCGACCATGTCGAGTTTGCGCCGCCGCGCGATCTGCGTGCAGCGGGCGATGTCGACCGAGCGCAGCTCGATCGGGGGGCGGGCCAGGGCGCGGACGACGGCGCCGGCGTCGGAGGGATCGGCCAGTAGGCGCAGCCAGGCCAACACGTCGCGGATCTCCGCCCGCTGAAAGAAGGCGGCCTCGCCGATCAGCCGGTGGGGTACTGCTCGCTCTTCGAGCGCCACCGCCACGGCCTGCCCCTCCCGGAAGATCCCGGGGACCAGCACGGCGATCTCCCCCGGCACCACCCCGCCGCGCGAGATCAGGCGCTCGACGTCGGCGGCCACCGCCTGGGCCTGCGCCCGGTCGTTGGCACAACGCCAGAAAACCACCTCACCCGCGACGTCCCCACCCGCCCCCTCCAGCGACTCGAGCCCCGGCATCAGCGACGCCGCGGTCCGGATCATGTTGGCCGGGCAGCGCCAGGAGCGGCCCAGCTCGACCACCCGCGTCTCGGCGGTCCGAAAGCTCCGCATCCGCTCGGCGCCGGCCCCCCGGAAGCGCCGCAGCCCGGCGCGGGGATCCCCGGCCACGGTCAGGCCGCGGCCGGCCACGGCGCGGGCTAGGCTGGCCGGCCCGAGATCGAGCTCGTGGGCGTCGTCGACCAGCAGGTGCTCGAAGCTGCGGCGGGCGGCGGGTCGCTCGCCGGCCACCCGCAACGCCAGCCGGATCAAATCGCCGTCATCGCGTGAGCCGGCGTCGGCCAGCATCCGCTCGTGGGCGCGGTAGACCTCGGCGAACTCGCGCTCGATCGCCACCTCCGCCGCGTCGATCCCACTCTGCCCGAGCGCCGCGGCCCAGGCCACGTACTCGTCGACTCCGATCAGCTCGGCCTTCAGCCGATCGATCTTGCGGATGAACCCGCCGAGCAGCGCGCCGGCGCTCCCGCCGATGTCGTGGTGCTGAAGCGACAGCTCGTCGATCCGCTCGACCAGCATCGCCAACCGGTCCCCGGCGGCCAGCGTCGGCTGCAGCGACCCGCCCTCGCCGCGCAGGACCACCCGAGCCAGCTCCCGCGGGGTCACCACCAGCAGCTCCTCGTAGCCGCGCTCCAGCCGGCGCTCGAGTCGCACGCGCAGCGCCTCCGCGCGGGCCGGCGTGGGGGCGAGCAGGACGATTCGCTCCGGACCCCGCTCCGCGAGCTGCTCCGCCAAGCGCAGAAACCGGGAGGCCAGGAGGGTCGTCTTTCCCGTCCCGGCCGGCCCGATGATCAGCAGCGGGCTGCCGGCGTAGGCGACGGTCTCATCCCAGCCGAGGGCGATGCGATCTTCAGCTAGCGCCACGTCTGACAGCATAGGTCGACAATGACCTGCACTCACTCGGCTCTGAACGCGGATTGGCTGGCCCTCTGCCGCCGCGCCGTCACCGGGCTGGAAGGGGTGCTGGCCGGGGCCACCGGAATCGAGCAGCGCTCGCTCGAGACCGGCAACCGGGGGAGCGGGGGCGACCGCACTCTGGTCATCGATGAGTCGGCCGAATCGGTGGTGCTGGTCGAGCTCGACGTGCTCCGTGAGCAGGGGCATCGGTTCGTCGCCCTCTCGGAAGAGCGCGGCGACATCGACTACGGCGATCCCAGCGTGCGGGTGATCATCGATCCGATCGACGGCTCGCTGAACGCCAAGCGCGGGCTCCCGCACCACGCGCTCTCGATCGCGGTCGCCGATGGCGAGACGATGGCCGACGTCGCGTTCGCCTTCGTCTACGACTTCGGGCCCTCGGAGGAGTGGTGGGCCCAGCGCGGGGAGGGCGCCTGGCTCAACGGAGCGCGCTTGGACCCGTCGATCGGCGAGCGCCGTGGCCGCGACGGACGCCTCGAGGTGCTGGGCATCGAGTCCGCCGACCCGCGCTGGGTGGCCGCCTCGATCGACTCGTTGGTCGACGTGGCCTACCGGCTGCGCGCGCTGGGGACGATCGCCTCCTCGCTCTGCCAGGTCGCCGCCGCTCGCTTCGACGGGATGGTGTCGCTGCGCAACGGGCGCGGCGTCGACTCGGCGGCCGGACAGCTGATCGTCCGCGAGGCAGGCGGCTTTGTCAGCTTCCCCCGGTTCCAGGACCCGCTGGGCGCCCCGCTCGACGCCAACCCGACCTCGCCGGTGATCGCCGCCCGCAGCGAGCAGACCCTGCACGAGCTCGAGGGGATACCGACGTGATCGACTGGATCCTGGCCGAGAAGATTGCCGGCTACGTCGCCGGCACCGGCGACGCGCGGGTCCCCACCTCCGACCTCGCCGCGCTGGCCGCCGAGTCCGAGTCGCGCGTGGTGTCATATACCGGCCTGCAGCCCGCCAGCCCGCTGCCCCCGCCGGAGGGCATCAGTCGCAGGGAATGGGTCTCGAGCAACCTCGGCGCGATGCGCCAGCTACTGGACCCCGTGCTCGAGCGCGCCGGCAAGGGCCTCGGCCCGCTGCGCCCGGCGATGCGGATCGGCATCGGCGTCGTGCTCACCACCGAGGTCGGCGTGGTCGTCGGCTACCTCGCCCAGCGCGTGCTCGGTCAGTACGAGCTGGTGCTGCTGGAGGAGCCCGCGAACGACCAGCCGCCGCGGCTGCTGTTCGTCCTGCCCAATCTCGGGCAGGCGGTGAAGGCCTTCGGCGCCAACGAGCGCGAGTTCATGACCTGGGTCGCCCTGCACGAGGTCACCCACGCGGTCCAGTTCTCCGGGGTGCCCTGGCTCCACGGCCATTTATCAGGCCTGGTGCGCGAACTGCTGCGCAGTGCCGAGTTGCGGATCGACACGCCGCGCAGATTCAAGCTGCCCACCGGCGCCGAGGTCAAGCGGGTCGGCAGTGCCCTGCGCCGCGGCGATCTGATCTCGATCTTCACCAACCAGGCCGAACGGGACACGCTCGACCGGGTGCAGGCCACGATGGCGGTGATCGAGGGGCATGCGGAGCACGTGATGGACGCCGTCGCGCCCGATCTGCTCCCCTCGCTACCCCGGCTGCGGGAGTCGCTGAACCGTCGCCGCCAGACCCAGTCGTTTCTATCGAGGCTCATCGGTCGGCTGTTGGGTCTCGAGATGAAGCTCAAGCAGTACGACCGCGGCAAGTTCTTCTGCGACGCGATCGTCGAGCACGGGGGCCAGGATGCGCTCCGGCACGTGTTCTCGAGCGCGCAGGCGCTGCCGACGCTGGCCGAGATCGAAGATCCCCCGGCCTGGCTGGCCCGCCACGGCCTCATGGCGACCGCCGCCAGTCCCGGCGTTTAGGCCGCAGCCTCAGGCCGGCTGCACCGCGTACAGGTGCCACTCGTCGGGGATCCCCCGCAGCGAGTGCATCCCGCGGTCGGCGAACTGCAGACCCGAGCCGACGACCAGATCCTTGACCGTGCTCGAGGCGAGCACCTCGCCGGGCTGCGCGCAGGCCATCACGCGGGCTCCGATGTGGACGGCGATCCCGGCGACGTCGTCGCCCACCAGCTCGCATTCGCCGGTGTGCAGACCCGCGCGCAGGCGCAATCCCAGCGCCGCGACCGCGTCGATGATCCCCTGGGCGCACCGGACCGCGCGGGCCGGGCCGTCGAAGGTGGCCAGGAAGCTGTCGCCGATTGTCTTGACCTCGGTGCCGCGCCAGCGCTCGAGCTCGTCGCGGACGACCTGATGGTGCTCGCCCAGGAGCTCGCGCCAGCGGCCGTCCCCGATGCGGGCGGCGTGCTCGGTCGAGCCGACGATGTCGGTGAACAGCACCGTGGCCAGCACGCGGTCGGGCTCGGGCTGGGCCCGGCGTCCGGTGAGAAACTCCTCGATGTCCTCCAGCCCCCGCGGATCGGCCCATGCGTACGCGTCCTCGCCCGGATATTCGATGAACTTCGCTCCCTCGATCAGCGCGGCTACCTCCCGTCCCAGCTCCACCGGGACGAGCCGATCGCCGGTCACGTGCGTGACCAGGGTCGGCACACGGATGCTGGGCAGCACGGCGCGGAGGTCGCTCTGGCTGAGCATTTCCATCAGCATCCGCGCCATGCCTGGGCTGGCGGCCGAGCGCTGCATCCGCCCCCACCAGTCCTCGAAGGCCCGGTTGCCCACCTTGCTGGGGCAGTACAGGGGTAGCAGCGTCCCGTCCCCCCAGTGGTCCTCGATCGCATCGAGGTAGATCGCGCGGACCTCGGGCGTGACGGTCAGCTTTCCGGCCGGTGCGACCCCCGAGAGCACGAGCGCGGTGACTCGGTCGGGGTAGGTGGCCGCGAACA
>JALYXK010000430.1 GCA_030947145.1 Actinomycetota bacterium | reverse complement strand
TGCTCGGCTCCTACAACCTCGGATCGATGGCCAACGCGATGCCCCAGGCTCTGGGGGCTCAGGCGCTCGACCGTCAGCGGGAGGTGATCGCCTTCTGCGGCGACGGCGGGCTGACCATGCTTCTGGGCGATCTGCTGACCGCCGTGCACCACGACCTCCGGGTACGACTGGTGGTGTTCAACAACGGCCGGCTGGGCATGGTCAAGCTCGAGCAGGAACAGGGCGGGTTACCGGAGTTCGGCACGAAGCTCGGCGACGTCGATCTGGCCGCCATCGCCACCGCGGCCGGGCTGCACGCGATCCGCGTGACCGACCCCGACGTGCTGGACGAAGCGGTGCGCTCCGGGTTCGCCCACCCCGGTCCCGTGCTCCTCGACGTCGTCACCAACCCCGAGGAGATCTCGCTGCCGCCCAAGGTGAAGCTCGGCCAGGCCTGGGGGTTCGCGATCGCCAAGATGACCGAGACGCTGGAGAGCCGGCCCTAGTCGGGCCTACTAAACGCTTTTTCGCGGCGGCGCGAAGTCAACGACATCGATAAAGGAGAGGGGTTGGGCGCGGGCGGCGGATCGGTCCCCTGGCGCCGGGGGGTCGGGATGCTGGTAGCCCTATTTGAGACTTTCTTACCACGGCCCCCGAGAGACCGGTGGGTGAGGGACGCTATGGCCCCTATGCGGACAGTTCTTACCGAGCCCCTCCCGAGCACGAAGCCCGCGGACCGTGACTCACCCTCTCCCTCAGTTGCTGTTAATCGGCCCACGGCCGGTGCTAGTGGTCGGGGCCGGTGCGGGCTCGACCGGCCAGCCGCGGCTCACAGCGACTTCAGCGCCGGGAGCAGCTCCTGCTCGGCCCAGGTGAAGAACGACTCCTGCGCTTCCGCTCCGATCTGGACGAGGGCGACCTCGGTAAAGCCGGCCTCGATGAACGGCTTGATTTTCTCCACGTGCTCCTCGACATCGGGACCGCAGCCGAGTTGCTCGGACACCTGCGCTTCGGTGACGAACTGGGTGGCTCCGGCGAACGACTCGGGGTTGGGAAGATCGGCGTTGACCTTCCAGCCGAGACCAAACCATCTGAATTGCTCGTGCGCGCGGCGCACCGCGGCGTCGCGATCGGGGTCGTAGGCGAGCGCGATCTGGCCGACGCGGGGCTTGCCGGCGCCGCCGGCGGCATCGAACATCTCTCCCAGCTCGCTCTCGGGCTGCACGGCCACCATTAGATCGGCCTTTTTGCCCGCCAGCGCGCACGAGTCCGCACCGGAGACGGCGATGCCGATCGGCACGCGCTGCTCCGGCAGGTCCCAGAGCTTGGCCTGCTCGACATCGAAGTGGCGCCCCGATAGTTCATCCGGCCGCCGCCGTCGCCGTCGAATAGGCCGGAGATGATGTCCACCGCCTCGCTGAGCATCTGCAGGCGCACCCCGACCGCCGGCCATCGCTGTCCCACCACGTGCTCGTTGAGGTTCTCGCCCGAACCCAACCCCAGCCGGAATCGGCCGCCGGAGAGGATCTGCATCGTCGCCGCCTTCTGGGCGACGATCGCCGGGTGGTATCTGATCGTCGGGCAGGTGACGTAGGTCATCAGACCGATCGACTCGGTGGCCTGCGCCGCCGCTCCCAGGACCGACCACGCGTACGGGGAGTGGCCCTGTTCCTCCAGCCAGGGCTGGAAGTGATCGCTGATCACCGAGAAGTCGAACCCGGCCTGCTCCGCCCGCCTGAATGTCGCGAACGAGCTGGTCGGGCGGGGACTGCTCGCACATCATCGTGTAGCCGAAGGTTGTCATCCCGCGGCTTTACCCGGACGGTCCCGCCGGTACGCGCCCCGGGGCGATGTCAGATCTCCTCGTGCATGCCGATCGAGGTCTCCAGCTTGCCCTCGGCGCCGCCCTCCTCGCCGCGGCGGTCCTCGAGCAGGGCCGCGGCGATCGCGTCGAGCTTCTGCTGCACGGCCCGCTCGGCGCGCAGCTCGGAGTTCTTGACCACGGCGACCAGCATCAGCGTGACCGCCGACATCAGGCCGGCCAGGGCGGCCTCGGCACGGTCGCTGGCCCCGAACGCGAAGCCCAGCGCCCAGGCCAGTACCAAGAGCGCGCAGACCACGAAGAAGAACGACGAAGAGGCCAGAAACGACGTGCGCTGCGCGAAGCGGTCAAAGGGACTGCGGCGTTGGCGATCGGGCCTGCCGCGCCGGCGCTCGGTTCGGTCGACCGGATGCTCGAGGGCTCCGGAGAGCGAGACCCGCCGGTTGGTCCGATTCTGGGCCGGGCGGGGCCGAACCGTCGGCTCGGTGGTGGAGCGATGACCTGAGGGCATTATGCGGCCATACCCAGTCGTATGGCTCCCTCAACCTAAGGCAACCTAAGTGTTGCCCCCCGTCCGAGCCTTGGATGTTTCTCGACGCTCGCGACTTAGGTGCTTCGCCGAGCCCGAGACTCGCGAGGCGCGTGACCGGCTCGAGCCGGGGGTCTGAGCTCGCCCATGGCTCCCTCGGCGACCTCGAAAGCCAGCCATTCGTCGCCACGGCGGGACAGGCTCTGGAGGAGTTCGTCGCCGACCTCACCACCGTGGCGTCCTGGCTGGCTGAGCACTCCTAGAGAGCACGCAACGCGGCCTCCGCGCCGCCTCCCGCCAAAGTCGCGCCCGTACGGCCGAGACCCCCAGTCTTACCCGCAAGCTGCCGGACCGGCAATAATTGCCGGAACCGTCCCCTTCGAGCCAAGGAGAACCCGAGTGAGCCTCGGCGACAAAATCAGCGGCCGGATCAAGAAGGCGGCCGGCGACCTCGCCGGTGACGCGAACCTCCGCCGCA
>JALYXK010000063.1 GCA_030947145.1 Actinomycetota bacterium | reverse complement strand
AGCACGAAGCTCTCGCTGGTCGGATACTCGACGCCGAAGAAGGCCTACGACGCCCTGATCCCGGTGTGGGAGAAGACGTCGCAGGGCGAGGGCGTCAGCTTCGACGAGTCGTTCGGCCCCTCCGGGGCGCAGAGCCGCGCCGTGGACTCGGGACAGCCGGCCGACGTGGTCGCGTTCTCGACCGGTTCCGACATGACTCGCCTGGTCAAGGATGGGATCGTGGCCAGCAGCTGGGACGCCAACCCTGAGAAGGGCATCGTCAATGATTCGGTGGTGGTGCTGGTGGTCCGCAAGGGCAACCCCAAGCACATCACCGGCTGGGATCAGCTGACCCAGCCCGGCGTTGACGTGATCACGCCGAACCCGTCCACCTCGGGCAGCGCCCGCTGGAACATCATGGCCGGCTACGGCGCCCAGCTGAAGGAGGGCAAGAGCCCAGCGCAGGCGCTGGCCTACATCAAGACGCTGCTGACCAGGCACGTGAGCGTCCAGGACTCGAGCGCCAACGCAGCCCTGCAGACCTTCACCAGCGGCAAGGGCGACGTGCTGCTCGACTACGAGAGCGACGCCATCGCCGCTCAGAAGGCCGGGGACAGCATCTCCTATGTGATCCCCAAGGCGACGATTCTGATCGAGACGCCGATCGCCGTCATCGCGAAGAGCTCGCACAAGTCGCAGGCGCAGAACTTCTTGGACTGGTTGGTTTCGCCGAGCGGACAGGCGCTGTGGGCGCAGCAGGGCTACCGCCCCGTGGTGGCTTCGGTGGCCAAGCAGTTCGCCAAACAATTTCCGACCCCGGCGCAGCTGTTCACGATCGACTCGCTGGGTGGCTGGTCGAAGGTCAAGAAGGAGTTCTTCGACCCGGCCTCGGGCTCGGTAACCAAGATCGAACAGCAGGCAGGGGTTCCCACTGCCTCCAGCTGACGCATTCCTAGCTCCCGCGGCCCCCAGCCGCAGGATCTGGACCCGAGCCCGCCGCGGCGCCAAGCGCGGCGGGCTCGGGCTGGGCCTGGCCACGCTCTACATGAGCGTGCTGGTGCTGATCCCGCTCGCGGCGGTGGTGGCCAAGGCGTTCAGCCAGGGCCTGGGCACGTTCTGGGACTCGGTCACGGGCAGCTTCGCGCTCAGAGCGCTGGAGCAGACACTGGGCACTTCGCTGGTGGTGGCGGCGATCGGAGCCGTGATGGGCACGCTGGTGGCTTGGGTGCTGGTGCGCGACCAGTTTCCCGGCCAGCGTTTCGTCAACGCGCTGATCGACCTGCCGTTCGCACTGCCCACGATCGTGGCCAGCCTGACTCTGCTGGCCCTGTACGGGACCTCGAGCCCCGTTGGCGTCAACATCGCCTACACGCGGGGAATCGTCGGCCTCGCGCTGCTGTTCGTGACCTTGCCGTTCGTGGTCCGCTCGGTGCAGCCGGTGCTGCTCGAGCTCGACCGCGAGGTGGAGGAGGCGGCCGCCTCACTCGGTGCCTCCAACCTGACCGTGTTCCGGAGGATCATCCTGCCCGCGCTGCGTCCGGCGATCCTGTCGGGTACGGCGCTGGGCTTTGCCCGCTGCATGGGTGAATACGGCTCGATCGTGCTGCTGGCCGGCAAGGTGCAGATCGCCAGCCTGGTCATCTACGCCGACATCGAGAGCGGCGCCCCGCAATCCGCCTCCTCGCTGTCGGTGGTCCTGCTCCTGATCGCCCTGGTGGTGCTGTTCGGGCTGCGAAAGTGGGGTACCCGCGGTGGTCATTAGCCGACGCACCAAGCTGTCGCTCCGGACGATTGTCCTGTTGTACCTGGTGTTGCTGCTGCTGTTGCCGGTGGGGTTCATATTCGTCCGCACGTTCGAGCACGGACTCGGCGTGGCCTGGGGGTGGATCACCACTCCGGCGGCCGTCAGCGCGTTCTGGCTGTCGGTGGTCATCGCCGTGATCGCCGTTCCCCTGAACACGATCTTCGGAGTCGGCACCGCGCTGATCCTCACCCGCAGCAAGGCCCGCGGCCGGGGGATCCTCGATGCCCTGATCGACCTGCCGTTCGTGGTCTCCCCGGTGATCATCGGCCTGGCCCTGGTGCTCGTCTACGGTCACGGCGGCTGGTTCGGCAACTGGTTCATCGACCACGGGCTGCCGATCATCTACTCCCCGCCTGGGATGGTGATCGCCACCGTGTTCGTGTCGCTGCCGTTCTGCGTTCGTGAAGTCGCGCCGGTGCTGCTCGAGGTCGGCAACGAGCAGGAGCAGGCCGCGGCCACGCTCGGCGCCTCCTCGTGGCAGACGTTCTGGCGCATAACGCTGCCCACGATCCGCTACGCCGTGGCCTATGGGGTGGTGCTCACCACCGCTCGCGCGCTGGGCGAGATCGGCGCCGTCGCTGTCGTCTCCTCCAACGTCTCCGGCTCAACGCTGACGCTGCCGCTGCTGGTTCAGCAGCGCGACGCCCAGCTTGGCTCCTCGGCGGTCACCGGCGCCTACGCGGCCGGCACCGAGCTGGCCCTGATGTCCCTGATCGTGTTGCTGGCCATGACCATCTTCGCCCCCCAGAGGAAGGACTCCCGATGAGGATCGACGCAGTGGGGATCGCCAAGCAGTTCGGCGACTTCATCGCCCTGGAGGACGTCAACCTCGAGGTGCCCGAGGGCTCCCTGACCGCGCTGCTGGGACCCAGCGGCTCCGGGAAATCGACGCTGCTGCGGATCATGGCGGGGCTGGAGTCGCCGGATCGCGGCACGATCATGATCGATGGCAGCGACGTGACCGCGGCGCGGCCGCAGGAGCGCGGGATCGGCTTCGTGTTCCAGCACTACGCCGCCTTCGCCCACATGACCGTGCGGGGCAACGTGGCCTTCGGCCTCCAGATCCGCAAGCGCCCCAAGGACCAGGTCAGGGCGAAGGTCGATGAGCTGCTGGAACTGGTCGGGCTGACTCAGTGGGGGGAGCAGCGCCCCCATCAGCTCTCCGGCGGCCAGCGCCAGCGCATGGCCCTGGCCCGCGCGCTGGCGGTCGAACCTCGCGTACTCCTGCTCGATGAGCCGTTCGGCGCTCTCGACGCCAACGTGCGCGCCGAGTTGCGGCGCTGGCTGCGCCGGCTGCACGACGAGCAGGGTGTGACCACCGTGCTGGTCACCCATGATCAGGAGGAGGCGATGGAGGTGGCCGACACGATCGCGGTGATGAACAAGGCCAAGATCGAACAGGTCGGCTCGCCGCGCGAGGTCTATGACAACCCCGCCACCGACTTCGTCATGGGCTTCCTCGGTCCGGTCAGCAAGGTTGACGGCAAGCTGGTGCGACCGCACGACGTCAGCCTCTCCCTGACCCCGCGAAACGGGGCGGTGCAGGCCAGGGTCAAGCGGGTGATCCACCTCGGCTTCGAGGTGCGGATCGAGCTGGAGATGCCCGGCGGCGAGACCGCGCGCGCCCAGCTCACCCGCGCCCAGACTCAGCAGCTCGAGTTGGCCGAGGGCGGGAACGTCTATGTGCACCCGCCCGAAGGAGCCGTGCTCGGGACCGCCGCCACCTCCTCCGAGATCCCTCCCGGGAGCGAGGCCGCGGTGCTGAGCGGCTAGCGTCGGCTAGCGGGTGACCCAAGCCTCGGGGTCCTGCGCCAGCTTGTCGATGGCCTGCGGCAGCTTGCCGCCGGCCACGTCGGCGACGGTGACATGCTCGACGACGGCGCGCAGGCTGGCCCGGACCGCGATCCACACCCGCGGCAGCGCCTGCGAGGCGCCGGAGTACTCCGACTGCTCGGGAGGGCCACCGCGGACGCTGGCCAGCGGACCCTCGACCGCCCGGATGATGTCGGCGATGGAGATTTCCTGCGCCGGGCGAGCCAGCCGGAAGCCGCCCTCGGCGCCGCGGTGAGAGCGGACGATCCCCGAGTGCCGGAGCTCGCCGAGGATGTTCTCCAGGAAGTTCAGCGGGATCTCCTGGGCGGTGGCGATCCGCTCGGCCTTCACCGGCTTTTCGTCGGCCGCGGCCGCGAGCTCCACCGCCGCCCGCACCGCGTAGTCGGCTTTGGCCGAGATTCGCATCAGACGAGTCTTACACCGAGGTCGGAGCGAAGCCGTAGGCCTCGGCCAGCTCGGCGTCCTTCTGCGCCAGCATCTCGGCCAGCGACACCATCACCTGGCACTGCTTCCAGGTCGCGTCGTCCTGCATCTTGCCGTCGATCATGTGCACCCCGCGGCCGTCGGGAATCGCCTCGATCACCTTCTTGGCGAACCGAACCTCCTCCGGGTCCGGGCTGAAGACCTTCTTGGCGATGTCGATTTGCACCGGGTGCAGGGACCAGGCGCCGACGCAGCCGAGCAGGAAGGCGGCGCGGAACTGAGTCTCGCACCCCTCGACGTCGCGGATGTCGCCGAACGGCCCATAGAAGGGGAGAATTCCGGCGGAGGTGCAGGCGTCGACCATGCGGGCGATCGAGTAGTGCCACGGATCCTGCTGGGCGCTCACCCGGGGCGCGTCGGGATGGTCGGGGTCCGGATCGTTGATCACGCGGTAGCCGGGGTGTCCGCCGCCGACCCGCGTGGTCTTCATCCGCCGCGAGGCGGCGAGGTCGGCCGGCCCGAAGCTCATGCCCTGCATGCGCGGGCTCGCGGTGGCGATCTCCTCGAGGTTGACCACGCCGAGGCCGGTCTCCAGCAGCGCGTGCACGAGGATCGGCCGGTCGAGTCC
>JALYXK010000061.1 GCA_030947145.1 Actinomycetota bacterium | reverse complement strand
GATCAGGCCGCGGCGATAGAATCGGCGGTCGACCGGGCACTCGCCGAGGGGCTGCGCACCAAGGACCTAGGGGGTAGCGCGACCACCGCGGAGGCCACCCGGTCAGTCCTCAATCACCTCTAAGGAGCATTCGTGGAACAAGCGGACCTCATCTGGCACAACGGAGAGCTGGTGGCCTGGGAGGACGCGAAGGTACATGTGCTCACGCACGGTCTTCATTACGGGACCGGGGTGTTCGAGGGCGAGCGGGCCTATGAGACGGTTCATGGGACGGCGATCTTCCGCCATCACGATCATCTCGCTCGGCTGCTCAAGTCGGCCGAGCTGTACTACATGCCCCTGCCCTACACGCTGCAGGAGCTGCGCGCCGCCACCCACGAGCTGATCGCCGCCAACGAGCTGCGCCAGTGCTACATCCGCCCGATCGCCTTCCGTGGCTACGGCCAGATGGGGTTGTACCCGCTCGACGCACCGGTCGATGTCTCGATCGCGGCTTGGCCGTGGGGCGCCTACCTCGGCGAGGGGAGCAAGCTCGAGGGGATCCGGGCCAAGGTGTCGAGCTGGCGGCGGATCCCGCACGACGCGCTGATCCCCCACGCCAAGGCCTCCGGGCAGTACCTGAACAGCGTGCTGGCCAAGATCGAGGCGTCCAAGGCCGGCTACGACGAGGCGATCCTGCTCGATTCGCACGGCTTCGTCTGCGAGGGCTCGGGCGAGAACATCTTCGTCGTGGCGCGGGATCGAATCGTCACGCCGCCGCAGACCGCCAGCATCCTCGACGGGATCAGCCGCGACTCGATCATCACGATTGCCCGCGATCTGGGGGTCGAGGTGGTGGAGCGCGACCTCGCGCGCGCCGAGCTGTACCTGGCCGACGAGGTGTTCATGTCGGGCACCGCCGCGGAGCTCGTGCCGGTGCGCGAGATCGACGACCACCGGATCGGAACCGGCCGGCCCGGCGCGGTCACGCAACAGATCCAAAAGGTGTTCGAAGACGCGCTGTACGGCCGCGACCCGCGCTACGCGCACTGGCTCGATGTCGTGAAGGTGCCGTCGAAGGCGGCATGACCAAGATCGAGCTCTACGACACGACCCTCCGAGATGGGATGCAGGGTGAGGGGATGTCGCTGTCCGCGCCGGAGAAGGTGCTCGTCGCCCACCGCCTCGACGAGTTCGGGATCGACCTGATCGAGGCCGGATTCCCGAGCTCCAACCCCAAGGAGCTCGAGCTGTTCGAGCTGCTGGCCGGCGAGAGCTTCGCCCACGCCGAGATCGCCGCGTTCGGGATGACCCGTCGGCGCGACACCCGGGCCCGGGACGATCCGGCCCTGAGGGTGCTGGCCGACTGCTTCGCCCCGGTCTGCACGATCGTCGGCAAGACCTGGGGACTGCACCTCGAGAAGGTGGTGAAGGTCGACCGGGAGGAGAACCTGCGGATGATCGCCGAGACGGTGGCCTTCCTGACCGCCGCCGGCAAGCGCGTGATCTACGACGCCGAGCACTTCTTCGACGGCTATGACGACGATCCGGCGTACGCCCTGCGCTGCCTGCGGGCCGCCGCCGACGCCGGCGCCGAGACGGTCACCTGCTGCGACACCAACGGCGGAACGCTGCCCGATCGGATCGCCGTGACGATGGCCGCCGTGGTGAGCGCGCTGGCCGGGTCGGGGACCGCCGCCGGCATCCACTGCCACGACGATGCCGGGTGCGCGGTGGCGGGCTCGCTGACGGCGGTGCAGCACGGCGCGACCCACGTCCAGGGCACCATGAACGGCTACGGGGAGCGCTGCGGCAACGCCAACCTCGTCTCGATCGTCCCCAATCTCCAGCTCAAGCTCGGCTACGAGTGCATCGGCGACGCCCAGCTGGCCTCACTGACCCCGGCGGCGCACTACTTCGATGAGATCCTCAACTTCACCCCGGATCCCGACCAGCCCTACGTGGGTCGCAACGCCTTCGCCCACAAGGGGGGCATGCACGTGGCCGGCGTCACCGCGGACCCGTCCACCTTCGAGCACCTCGACCCGGCGGTGATCGGCAATACCCGCGCGGTGCTGATCTCCGAGCTGTCCGGGAAGGGCACCGTGCACGCGCGAGCTCGCGACGCCGGCATCACGCTGGACGACGGCGCAGCGGCGCGGGTGATCGAGCGCGTCAAGGCGCTGGAGCATCGCGGCTTTCACTTCGAGGCGGCGGACGGATCGTTCGAGCTGCTGCTGCGCAAGGAGTCGGGTGACTACGAGCCACTGTTCACCCTCGAGCACTGGCGGGTGATCGTGGAGATGGGCCACAAGGGCCACGTCGAGACCGAGGCGACGATCAAGATCTGGGTCGACGGGGAGCGCTACGTTCGCACCGCCGAGGGCAACGGACCGGTGCACGCGCTCGATCGGGCGCTGCGCGACGCGATCGGCGACATTTACCCCCACCTGGCGGCGATCGAGCTCGAGAACTTCAAGGTCCGGCTGATCGACGAGCACGCCGGGACCGCGTCGGTGACCCGGGTCCTGCTCGACGCCTCCGACGGCGAGCGCGTGTGGGGATCGATCGGGGTCTCGGAGAATGTGATCGAGGCGTCGTGGCAGGCGCTGGTCGACTCGCTCGAATACGGGGTGCAGACGGACCGGCCGGCCGCCAAGACCGCGCACATGCCGGGCGCGTGACCGGGCTCGGAGAGGAGGCGGTGATCCCGATGGCCCGCCCGGTTATCGGCGAGGAGGAGGAGTGACGGGTGCTCGACGTGCTGCGCTCCGGACGGCTGTCCCTCGGTCCGCGGCTTGAGGAATTTGAGGAGGCGTTCGCCGCCTACCTCGGGGCGACGCTGGCCAGCGCGGTCTCGAGCGGCACGGCCGGGTTGCACCTGGCCCTGCGGGCCGTCGGGGTCGGCGACGGCGCCGAGGTGATCACCAGCCCGTTCTCGTTCGTGGCCAGCGCCAACGTGGCCGTCTACGAGCGGGCCCGCCCGGTGTTCGCCGACATCGACCCGGTGACGCTCAATCTCGATCCCGATGCCGCCGCGGCGGCGGTGACCGACCGGACCGCGGCGCTGCTGCCCGTCCACGTGTTCGGCTACCCGGCCGATATCCCGGCGTTCGAGCGCTTGGATCTACCGATCGTCGAAGACGCCTGCGAGGCCCTCGGGGCGGCGCATGCCGACGGAACGCCGGTGGGCGCCGGTGGGCACCCGACGGTATTCGCCTTCTACGCCAACAAGCAGCTCACCACTGGCGAGGGCGGGATGATCACCACCGGCAAGCAGGCGATCAAGGAGCGGATCGACTCCGAGCGCAACCAGGGCCGCGCCCCGAACATGGATTGGCTGGACCACGACCGGCTCGGCTTCAACTACCGGCTCTCGGACATCGCCTGTGCCCTCGGGCTGGCCCAGCTGGAGCGACTCGACGAGATGCTGGCCGGCCGCGCCCGCGTGGCGGAGCGCTACCGGGAGGCGCTGGGCGGGATCGAGGGGCTGGAGCTGCCGTGCCCGGACGCGGGCGGCAACCGCCGCGGCTGGTTCGTGTTCGTCGTCCAGCTACCCCGCGGCGTCGACCGCGACGGCGTGGTGCGCGCCCTGCACGAGCGGGCGATCCCGAGTAAGCCGTACTTCCCCGCGGTCCACCTGATGACCTACTACCGCGAGCAGTTCGGGCACCACGAGGGAGAGTTTCCGGTCTGCGAGGACGTGGCCGACCGGTCGATCGCGCTGCCGTTCTTCCCGGGGATGACCGAGGGGCAGGTGGAGCGCGTTGCGCTGGAGCTCACCGAGGTGCTTCGGACGCTCCGCCCCTAATATCGCGCGTCCGCCATGTCCCGCTTCGCCGAGCCCCCAGATGCCGCGTTCCGGCGGCTGAACGACTCGATCGGTTTCGACTGGCGGCTCGGTCCCTACGACGTGGAGCAGTCGCGGGCGCACGCCGCGATGCTGGCCGCCCAGGGGATCATCAGCGAGGGCGACCGCGACGAGCTGCTGCGCGGGCTCGATCAGGTCCGCGCCGAGCTCGCCGACGGCTCGTTCCCCTTCGCCGAGGGCGACGAGGACATTCACATGGCGATCGAGCGCCGAGTGACCGAGATCGTCGGGACGGTGGGCGGCCGGCTTCACACAGCCCGGTCTCGCAATGATCAGGTGGCCACCGACCTGGCGATGTTCGTGCGCGCACACGCCCACGAGGCGCTCGGCGGGATCGGTGAGCTGGCCCAGACCCTGGTCGATCTCGCCGAGCGTCATCTCGACTGGCCGATGCCGGGCTACACGCACCTGCAGCGGGCGCAGCCCGTGTACCTCAGCCACCATCTGCTCGCCTACGTGTGGATGCTGCTGCGCGATCGGCGCCGCTTCGATGCCGTCGTGGGGGAGACGGGTCCGCTGCCGCTCGGCGCCGGCGCGCTGGCCGGGGTCAACTTCGACACCGACCGGTCCCTGGTCGCGCACGAGCTGGGCTTCTCCAGCGTGGCCGAGAACTCGATCGATGCGGTCTCCAACCGCGACTTCGTGCTCGACTACCTCGCCGCCGCCGCCACCTGCTCGACCCATTTGTCGCGTCTCGGCGCCGAGGTCGTGCTGTGGTCCAGCGAGGAGTTCGGCTTCTGCGAGGTCTCCGACGCCTGGGCATCCGGCTCGTCGATCATGCCGCAGAAGAAGAATCCCGACGCCGCCGAGCTGCTGCGGGCCAAGTCCCCCCGCGTGGCGGCCCACCTCGCCGGCCTGCACGGCGTGATGCACGGACTGCCGCTGACCTACAACAAGGACATGCAGGAGGACAAGGAGCACCTGTTCGACGCGGCCGACACGCTCGAGCTCTCGCTGTCGGCGGCGGCCGGGATGATGGG
>JALYXK010000031.1 GCA_030947145.1 Actinomycetota bacterium | reverse complement strand
TTCCTGGAGGCCGGGGCGATGGAGCTGGCGCGCCTGTTCGGGGAGGAGACGACCGACGAGGCGGACACGTTCTCGCGCTGCCGCTGGCACCTCGGCCCGTCCCGGGTACCGATTCTCGACGACTGCGGCCGGTGGTTCGTGGGCAGGATCCTCGAACGCCGGCCGCTCGGCGATCACCTGGGCTTCCTCCTGGAGCCGATCGCGGCACACAGCGAACGCGTCGAGGAGGGGCTGTTCTTCCGCCAGGTCAAGGACCTCGACCCCGGGCACCAGCCGTGAGCGAGGAAACGCGCGGACCGTGAGGACCCGCTGGGCCGGCTATGTCGGGTGCGGTCCGGCTGCGCCCAGGAGTTGCCGGACCGTCTCTTGGAACGCGCTGGTGGTGAAGGATTGGGGTTCGGCGAACTCCTCCATCGCCAGGGCTTGGTCCCAGGTGGCGTCCGCGGCTGCGCGTAGTAATGGCTTCGTCATCGCGATTGCGTGTGGCGGGAGCGCGGCAATCCGCGTGCACCATGCGTCGGCTGCGTCGAGAAGCTCCTCGTGGGCTACGACTTCGTGCACCAGTCCGAGTTCTTGCGCGCGCTCTGCGGTGAGGTGCTCGCCGCTGGCGTAGTAGGCGAACGCGCCCTGGTAGCCAAGCCGGCGCGTAAGCGCCCAGGAGGTCCCTACTTCGGGCAGGAGCCCGAGGCGTCCGAACGCCGGGACGATGCGCGCGCGCTCAGAGGCTATGACCAGGTCGCAGGTGAGCGCCCAGGCCAGGCCGACGCCGGCCGCTGCGCCGTTCAGCGCGGCGACGAACGCCGTATCGCTGCGGGCGATCAATCGCGCGATCGCTCCGAACTCGTAGCGGATCCAGCGCCAGATGTCAGTCGTGCCCTCCGCGGCCGCGAGCGCGCGAGGGGCTTGCTCCATCATCCGCAGGTCACCACCGGCCGAGAATCCGGGGTCGGCTCCGGTGAGTACTACCGCTCGGATGGCACGATCGGCCGCCAGCTCCTGTAGCGCAGCCTTGAGCTGCAGGGTCAGCGGGGCGCTGAGGACGTTGAGCTTGTCGGGGTCGTTCAACGTCACAATCGCTCGATCCGGCGCGCGCTCGACACGGACGAGTTGATCTGGGTGCTCCAGTCCGGCGGTGAGCAGATCGTCGTAGAAGGTCATCAGGGCTCCTTGAGTGTGTTCCAGGCGGCATCGGCAAGTACATCGGCCACGACCCGGGGCACCCGTCCCGCGTGTCCGGCCAGCCAGTTGCGCGTGTACTCCTGGGCCGGCCCGAGCCAGAGTGCGTGGAGCAGCTCGCGCGGCAGTGGCCGAAGGACCCCGTAGTGCACGTGGGTCTGCCACCACGCGGCGACCTCAGCGAAGAAGGCGCGATTGAGTTCCCGAAGTGCCGGGGTGTCAGGTCGGTGCGCCAGGAGGATTTGCGCACCCGCTCGGTGGCTGCTGACCCAGCTCAGGTAGAGCCTCACCTCTGCCTTGACACCATGCTCGGCGGTGGGGCGGGCTCGGAGTTCGGCCAGGAACGCAGCTTGGACCTGCTCAGTGAGGCCGAGGAACAGTGCATCGATCAGCGCGGTCTTGTCCGCGAAGTGGTGATAGAGCGCGCCGACGCTAACCCCCGCTTGCTGGCGGATCTGATCGAGGCTCACTGCGACCGGTCCCTCGCTTCCGAACTGGTCCAGCGCAGCAGCCAGGAGACGCTCGCGGGCGGACGCTCCCGCCGGCGGGGGAGTAGTCCAGCTCGTGCCGGAGCCGAGGGCGGACGGACTCATCGAGCTTTCATCTTCTCACACCGAGGAATCCTCTGTGCTGGGCAAGCGGCGGTGGCGAGCTTGACGGCCGACCCACGCCCGCGGCAACGGTATGCGGCTCGCGGCTATTGCCGCTTCGCGAAGGCGGCCTGCATCTGCCGGGCTTGAGCCTGATAGGTCGCCATCGCCGACGGGATGTCGGCCGCGTGGGCCCCCTTGCTCCCGTGGGGCACGCGCCCACAGATCGCCTGAAGATAGATCCCCTGAAGCGGGATCCCCGACGTGTTGCTGATGAAGCCGCCGACGAAAGAGCCATAGGAGACCACCAACCCAACCGTGGCGACCGCCTGCGCACTGAAGCCGGTACCCAGCACCGTGTACCCGCTGGGGCAGTTCGCCAGAAAGCCGTTTGGGTCCACCTGGTAGGTGCTGGTCCGATTAGGGAGGCTCTCCTTCGGTGAGTCCACGGTGATGATCTGCGGCACGACGCCCGCGGGGCCGCGGGGGCCTCGGAGACCGCGCGGCCCTCGTTGGGCGCTGGCCGTATGAGCCTTGGGGGACGGCGCAGCGACCGCTACCCCACTGATCGCGACTACGAGCGCGATGAATGCGATCACCGTGGCATGCGGTGCTTGCCTGAGCTTCCTCATGATGCCCCTCTCCGTACGACCGTGGCGATGAATACGGGAGGCCGCAGCGCCCCCCTCGCGTGGCGCGATCATCCGTCATCCCGGGCTGGAGCGCAAGGCGGATCTATCCGTGGGCCCGCTGGGCGGCGCCTGCGGCAGCAGCCGGGCGCGGATGCCGGAGCACGCAGGCAGTCTGGGCCCGGGGAACGCCGCGGCGGATCAACTTGCGCTCCGCGGCCGGTCAGTCGCGATCGGCCGCGCCCTCGCCCTGAGCCCCGGCCAGGGCGTCCGGCGCCATCAGCCGGGCGGCGTCGGCCGTTTGGTCATCGTCTTGGCGCTGCGAGTCGCGCTCGGCGGCGACTCGCGCCTTGTAGGTCTCGATCTCCTCCGCGATCTGCTCCTCTGACCAGCCGAGCACCTCCGCCATCAGCCGCGCAACGGGCTCCGCCGCGCCCTCGCCGCGGTCCCAGCTCTCGATCGAGATCCGGGTGCGGCGAGCCAGGACGTCATCGACGTGCAGGGCGCCTTCGTGGGAGGTCGCGTAGAGCGCCTCGACGGCCAGGTAGTCGTCGGCTTCGGGCAGCGGTTCGCGCAACTCCAGTCGCTCGGCGATCAGCTCCAACAGTTCCTTGGTCCGGGAGCCGTGGCGGCGCAGCAAGTGCTCGATGCGAGCGACGTGCAGGCCCGACTGCGCGGCCAGCCGGTGGCGGCCGTTCCACAGCGACTGGAAGCCATCGGCGCCGATCAGTGGCGTGACGGCGGTGGCCGACGGCGGCACCAGCGCGTCGATCCCGCGGGCCGCCGCGTCGACGGCGTCCTCGGCCATTACCCGGTATGTGGTGTACTTGCCGCCGGCCACCGCCACCAGCCCGGGCACCGGTACCGCCACCGCGTGCTCCCGGCTCAGCGTCGAAGTGCCCTCGGATTCGCCGGACAGCAGCGGGCGCAGCCCGGCAAACACTCCCTGGACATCTTCGGGTTCGACCGGCTGCTCCAGCACGGAGTTGAGCTGGCGCAGGACGTAGTCGATGTCGGCCCGGCTGGCGGCCGGGTGGGCCTTATCGAGCTTCCACTCTGTGTCGGTGGTCCCGATCAGCCAGTGCCGCCCCCATGGGATCACGAACAGCACGCTCTGCTCCGTGCGGAGGATCAACCCGGTGTCGAGCTGCAGGCGGTCCCGGGGAACGATCAGGTGGACGCCCTTGGAGGCGGTGACGTGGAACTTGCCCCGCTCGCCGACCAGGTGCTGCAGCTCGTCGGTCCAGACTCCGGTGGCGTTGATCACGACCTGCGAACGGATCTCGAACTCGTTGCTCGTCAGATGGTCACGAGCGCGTACGCCGGCCACCCGGCCGGCCTCGCGGACGAAGCCGATCACCGACATCGAGTTGGCCACGGCGGCGCCGAAGCGCGCGGCGGTGCGCGCCACGGCGAGCGTGTGGCGGGCGTCGTCGACCTGGCAGTCGTCGTACTGCAGGGCACCGATCAGCGAATCCGAAGCCAGCGCCGGCGCGATCTTCACCGCCTTGCGCTTGGTCAGGTGCCGGTGGCGGCGCATACCCTTGTGACCGCCCAGCTCGTCGTAGAGCAGCATCCCTGCGCCGACGTAGATCCGTTCCCAAACGCGGCGCTTGAGTGGGTACAGGAATGGCACCGGCCGCACGAGGTGCGGCGCGATCACGTTGAGCAGCAGACCGCGCTCGCGCAGCGCCTCGCGAACTAGGTGGAACTCCATCTGCTCGAGGTAGCGCAGACCGCCGTGGATCAACTTCGAGGAGCGGCTCGAGGTCCCGGAGGCGAAGTCCCGCGCCTCGACCAGGGCCACCGACAGTCCGCGGCTGGCGGCATCCAGCGCGCAACCGGCGCCAGTCACGCCCCCGCCTACGACCACGACGTCGAAGGTCTCGCCGGCGAGCCGCTGCACGGTCTGCGCACGCTCGTCGGGTCCGAGGCGGGACGGATCGCTCACGGCTTCGATGGGAGGTTTGTTTGATCTCAATTCTCCCAGGAGTACCACCTCCCAACAGTCCCAAACCGGAGCTGGAGGAGAGATGCCGGAAACACGCGCGAAACGTTGGCGGTGGCAGCGATCGACCCCGGGGGAGCTGCTCGCCGAATTTCTGGGGACCTTCGTGATCATCGCCTTCGGCGACGGAGTGGTGGCGATGGTGGTGGCTGCGCTGAACCAGTCCGGCCGCGGAAAGATCGCCTTCGCCGCGCAGGCCGACTGGCTGATGATCGCTTGGGGGTGGGGCTTCGCCGTGGCCTTCGGCGTATGGGTCGCCGGCGGGGTCAGCGGCGCGCACCTGAACCCGGCGGTGACGATCGCCCAGGCGATGCGCCGGGGATTTCCGTGGAAGAAGGTCCCGGCCTACTGGGCCGCGCAGATCCTCGGAGCGTTTGTCGGGGCGGCGATCGTGTACCTGAACTACCGCAGCGCGATCGACAGCCTCAACCACTCTCAGCACATCGTCCGCGGCGCCTCCAAGTCCGTGTCGACGTTCTCGATCTTCGGCACCTTCCCCGCCCCGTACTTCAAGTCCTGGATCGGCCCGTTCTTCGACCAGGTGATCGGCACGGCATTTCTGGTTGGCTTCATCTTCGCGGTGACCGATGAGTTCAACGCGCCGGTGAAGGCGAATCTGGCTCCATTCATCGTTGGCCTGATCGTGGTGGCGATCGGCCTGTCCTATGGCGCCAACGCCGGCTACGCGATCAATCCGGCGCGAGACTTCGGCCCGCGCCTGCTGGCCTGGATCGCGGGCTGGAAGTCGATCGCGTTCCCGGGGGACTACGGCAACGTCAACGCCTACTTCTGGATCCCGATCATCGGGCCGCTGGTGGGCAGCGCGGTCGGCGCGCTGGTGTATGACCTGGGTATCCGTAAAACCTTGATCGCGCGTGGCGCCAAGCCCGACCCGGAGATGGTCGAGCAGGGATCCGACGCGCTCGACGAACCGCAGAGGAGTTGAGATGGCCAAGTACATAGGAGCGATAGATCAGGGAACCACGAGCTCGCGCTTCATCCTGTTCGACCGCGACGGCAAGATCGTGCACGTCGACCAGCGCGAGCACGAGCAGATCAATCCCAAAGCGGGATGGGTGGAGCACGACGCCAAGGAGATCTGGACTCGCACCCGCGAGGTGATCGGCGGCGCGCTGGCCGCCTCGCCGGCGGAGGCGGACGACGTGGAGGCCATCGGGATCACCAATCAGCGGGAGACCACGGTGGTGTGGGACCGCGAGACCGGCGAGCCGATCCACAACGCAATCGTCTGGCAGGATACCCGCACGGGCCCGCTCGTCCGCGAGCTGGCCGGGGACGAGGGAGTCGACCGCCTACGCGAAGCCGTGGGCCTGCCCCTCTCGACCTACTTCTCGGGTCCGAAGATCAGATGGCTGCTCGACAACGTGGAGGGCGCTCAGAAGCGGGCCGAGAACGGCGAGCTGGCGTTCGGCAACATGGACACCTGGGTGCTGTGGAACCTCACGGGTGGGACCAACGGCGGCGTGCACCTCACCGACGTAACCAACGCCAGTCGCACGATGCTGATGAACCTGGAGACGCTCGACTGGCACGAGCCGAGCCTTGAGCTGATGGGCATTCCCCGGTCGATGCTGCCCGAGATCCGCTCCTCCTCGGAGCCCTACGGTGAGGCCCGGGGAACCGCCGTCGGCGGCGTCCCGATCGCCGGGATCCTCGGCGATCAGCAGGCGGCGCTGTTCGGCCAGACCTGCTTTGACCCCGGCAGCGCCAAGAACACCTACGGCACCGGCTCCTTTCTGCTGGTCAACACGGGCGAGGAGATCGTCCATACCGACAAGCTGCTGACCAGCCCGGGGTACAAGCTGGGGGACGCCCCGGCCACCTACGTGCTGGAGGGCTCGATCGCGGTCACCGGAGCACTGATCCAGTGGCTGCGGGACCGCCTGAAGATCATCCCGGACGCAGCGTCGGTCGAGGATCTGGCCCGCACCGTCGATGACAACGGCGGCGTCTACTTCGTGCCCGCGTTCTCCGGCCTGTTCGCGCCGCGGTGGCGGGACGACGCCCGCGGGGTGATCGTCGGTCTGACCGCCTACGCCAACCAGGGTCACATCGCGCGGGCCGCGCTCGAGGCCACGGCTTGGCAGAGCCGCGAGGTAGTCGACGCCGCCAATGAGGTGGCCGACGTGCCGTTCACCGATCTACGGGTGGATGGGGGCATGACCGCCAATGAGCTATTGATGCAGTTCCAGGCCGACGTGATCGGAGTGCCGGTGATCCGGCCGGCGGTGACCGAGACCACCGCGCTCGGCGCCGCCTACGTGGCCGGGCTGGCGGTCGGCTTCTGGTCTGACCAGGATGAGCTGCGAGAGCGCTGGTCCGAAGACAAGCGCTGGGTGCCGCAGATGGACGAAGACGAACGCGAAGCTCAGTACGCCCGCTGGCAGAAGGCCGTCGAGCGGTCGCTCAACTGGGAGGATTGAGGGGTCCGCCCGCTCAGCCCTGAGCCAGCTCCGCCACGGGCTGCCACTCCCGCCATGTGGCCAGCCGGCTCTCGTAATCGGACTCGGCGATCCGCAGCGGGGCGCTGCCGAAGAACGCACGCAGCGGGGGCTCGTCCGCGTCGACGATCCGCATGACCCCCTCAGCCGATGCGGTTGGATCCCCTTGGGTATTGCCGCCCCGCCGCTGCTCGGCCGCTTCGTGCTGGGGCCGGTAGGCGTCCAGTGCCTCGGCCTGAGTCACCCACAGCGCACCGAACAGATTGGTTTCGATCTGGTCGCGCGCCTCCGGTTCGCTGAGCTCCTCGACCATGCCGAACTGGCCGTAGCCGGCGTTGTTCACGACGATGTCGAGCCCACCGAAGTGCTCGTGCGACCGGCGCACCGCCT
>JALYXK010000428.1 GCA_030947145.1 Actinomycetota bacterium | reverse complement strand
TCGGACGGAGGCCAGGGCGCGGTTGCGCCGGGCGCTCGAAGATACGACGGTCGTCCTCCGGGGTGGGATGACGAACAAGTCGTTCCTGCTCGACCTGCTCGATCGCTCCGAGCTCATCGCCGGCGATGTCGACACCGGCTGGCTCGACGGTCTGCTCGCTGCCGGCGCCTTCACTTCGCTGCGCCACGCCGACGTCGCGCTGGCGTCAGCCGCCATCGAAGACTACGACGCCGAGGAGGAGGTCGAGCGGCGCGGGTTCTACGCGTCGGCCAGCCGGGGCCGTCCCCGGGCCGCCCATGAAGTCGGTCGCGCTTTCGAGTTCCGTCATCGCCGCCAGACGTACCGACTCGAGGTCGCCCAAGTGAGCCCGAGGCGCTACCGGATCCAGGTCGACGGATGCGCGTTCGAGGTGGACGTCGAGCGCTTTGCGCGCTTCGAGAGCCGGCTCGAGATCGGAGGGCGAGCCTTCCGCGCGGTCTCGATGCTGCACGGGCCGGAGCGGATCGTCGAGGTCGACGGCGTGGCTCAGCGAATCTCGCGGGATGAGGCGGGTGTGGTCCGCGCCTCAGCCCCGGCGCTGGTCGTCGCCGTACCCGTGGCGGCGGGCGACGAGGTCGAGGCGGGCGCACCGCTAGCGGTGCTCGAGAGCATGAAGATGGAGACGACGATGGTGGCGTCGTTTGCCGGAAGGGTTCGGGAGGTTCTGGTGGCAGCGAACGTCCACGTCGACGCCGGAACCCCGCTGGTGCGAATCACCCCCCGTGGGTCACCAGCGATGGACGCCCCCGAGGGATCGCGGATCCAATTCGGTTTCGCGACCCCCGGGGGCGACCCCACCGGGCGCAGCCGAGCGCACCTGGCCGCCCTGCGCAGCCTGCTGATGGGCTTCGATGTTGCTCCGCGGGAGGCCCGCACGCTAGTCGATGAGTTCGAGTGCGCCCGGGAGGAGCTTGCCCCTGACGATCCCGAACTGCTCAGCGGTGAGCTTGACCTGCTGAAAACCTTCGCCGACCTCTGTGAGCTCTCCCACAATCGCGCCGCCGACGAGGAGGAGGACGAGCGCGTCCACAGCCCGCGCGAGCACTTCCGCTCGTATCTGCGCTCGCTCGATTCCGAGCGCGAGGGGATTCCCGAGCGGTTTCTGGCCAGGCTTCGTCGGGTGTTGATCCACTACGGAGTGTCGGACCTCGATCGAAGCCCCGAGCTTGAGGAGGCCGTCTACCGGATCTTCCTCGCCCACGAGCGAGCGCCCTCCCAGCTTCCAGCCGTGCTGGCCCTTCTGGATCGGCGACTCCGGCACGCCGACGAACTCGATCATCCGCTCAGAGAGCGGCTGCGAGAGACCCTCGATCGGCTGATCGTCGCCACTCAGGTTCGATATCCGGTGGTCGGGGAGCTGGCCCGGAGCGCGCGTTTTCGCCTGTTCGATCAGCCGCTCATCGAGCAGGCACGGGAGCAGGCGCTCGCGGACGGGCGGGAGCAGCTCAGTTACCTGGACCACCATCCCGATGCGGAGGACTACGACGAGCGGGTCCAGTCCCTCGTGTCGAGTCCTCAGCCGCTGATCGGCCTCTTGGCGGAGCGGCTGGTAAAACGGGACAAAGACCCCGAGCCGATGCTCGAAGTGCTCGCGCGCCGGTACTACAAGATCCGCCAGCTGGAGAACGTCAGCTCCTTCAGCGCCGAAGGACGGCAATTCGTCACCGCGGATTACGAACTCCTCGGAGAGCCGACGCACCTCATCACCACGCTGGCCGACGTCTCCGAGCTGCTCGCGGCAGCCTCAGCCGTCGCCGGCTTGGCCAGTGAGGTCCCGGGTTCAACCAAGGTGGCGGTCGATTTCTATCTGTCCTGGGACGACCCGCCGGCCGACGCCGACCTCATGGTCGAGGAGCTCGGTGGGCTCATCGGCAGGACCGGTCTGCCGCCTAGGGTGCTCCAAGCCGCGGTCGCGGTGGCGAGCCGCGGGGGTAAGGACATCCACCACTTCACCTTCCGTCCCATCGACGGCCGTTGGCAGGAGGATCGCGTCATCCGGGGCCTCCATCCCATGATGGCCAGGCGCCTTCAGTTCGGACGCCTCACCAACTTCGAGGTGAGCCGACTGCCCTCGCTGGAGGACGTATACCTGTTCCGATGTGTAGCGCGAGCGAACCCGGCCGACGAGCGCCTCGTCGCGCTGGCCGAGGTGCGCGACCTCAGCCCGGTCCGTGACGGCGAGGGGCGGCTGGTGGCCATACCCGAGCTCGAGCGCGTCCTCGGCGCCTGCCTGGATGGGATGCGCGACTTCCAGGCCCAACGACCGTCGCGGAAGCGTCTGCACTCAAACCGAGTTTTCCTATATGTCTGGTCGCCGGTCGAGCTGCCGCTGGACGACGTGCTCGGGGTGGCCGGAACGCTGGCGCCGATCACGGCAGGGCTGGGGCTTGAAGAGGTGCTGGCCCAGGCCCGCATCCCGCAACCGCCGTCGAAGGAGACCCGGGAGATGGCGCTGCGCTTCTCCTACCAGCCGGCTACCGGCGTCGCGCTCCGAGTCACCGAGCTGCCCGTTGAACCCTTGCCCGCGCTCAACGAGTACGACCAGAAGGTGCTCGCCGCCCGGCTCCGCGGCGCGGTCTACCCGTACGAGCTCATTCCGCTGCTCACGCGGGCCGGAGGAGAGTTCACCGAGTACGACCTAGGCGAGGACGATCGCCTCGTGCCCGTCGAGCGACCCTACGGCGACAATCAGGCCGGGATCGTGGTCGGCGTCGTCTCCACGGTCACCCCCCGGCATCCAGAGGGAATGGGCCGCGTCGCGCTCTTCGGCGATCCGACCAGGGCGCTGGGCTCGATCGCGGAGCCCGAGTGCCGGCGCGTGCTGGCCGCCCTGGATTTGGCCGAGGAGATGGGCGTCCCGGTGGAATGGATCGCTCTGTCCTCAGGAGCGAAGATCTCGAAGGACAGCGGGACCGAGAACATGGACTGGGTCTCCCAGGTCCTGCGCCGGCTGATCACCTTCACGCAGTCCGGAGGCGAGGTCAACGTCGTCGTGGCCGGGATCAACGTGGGCGCTCAGCCCTACTGGAACGCCGAAGCGACCATGCTCATGCATACCCGCGGCATCCTGATCATGACCCCCGACAGCGCGATGGTCCTGACCGGCAAGCTCTCGCTCGACTACTCGGGCGGGGTGTCGGCCGAGGACAACTTCGGCATCGGCGGGTACGACCGAATCATGGGTCCGAACGGCCAAGGTCAGTACTGGGCACGCGACCTGGCCGCGGCATTCGACATTCTCTTGGCCCATTACGATCACACCTACGTCGCGCCCGGCGAGCGCTTCCCGCGGCGGGCCACGACCACCGACCCATTCGATCGTGACGTACGCCAGTACGCGCACGGCGACACGGGCGGCGGCTTCCACACGGTCGGGGACATTTTCTCGGCGCAGACCAATCCGGAGCGCAAGAAGCCCTTCGACATCCGCACGGTTATGCGATCCACGGTCGACCAGGACCACGAGCCGCTCGAGCGCTGGGCCGGCATGGCGGACGCCGACACCGCTGTGGTCTTCGACGCCCATCTCGGCGGCTATCCGGTGACGTTGCTCGGGATCGAGTCCAGGCATCTGGTCCGTCACGGCTTCCTGCCGGCCGACGGGCCGGACCAGTGGACGGCGGGGACCCTGTTCCCGCTCTCGTCAAAGAAGATCGCCCGGGCGATCAACGCCGCCAGCGGCAATCGCCCCGTCGTCGTGCTGGCCAATCTTTCCGGCTTCGACGGCTCGCCGGAGTCGATGCGAAACCTCCAGCTGGAGTACGGTGCCGAGATCGGTCGCGCCGTCGTGAATTTCGACGGACCGATCGTCTTCTGCGTCGTGTCCCGGTACCACGGTGGGGCCTTCGTCGTGTTCTCCGCAACCCTGAACGACGGCATCGAAGTGATCGCCGTCGAGGGCTCCTATGCCTCGGTTATCGGTGGCGCCCCGGCGGCGGGCGTGGTCTTTGCCCGTGACGTCAACACCCGCACGGACGCCGACTCCCGAATCGTCGAGCTCGAGGACCGGCTGGCCTCAGCCGATACCGATGAGCGGACCGGCCTGCGAGCTGAGATGGCCGATGTGCGAGCGGCCGTACGCTCCGGGAAGCTCGGCGAGATCGCCGACGAGTTCGACGCGATACATAGCGTCCAACGGGCGCTGGAGATGGGCTCGGTGCACGCGATCATCCCCGCCGACCGAATGCGTCCGTACCTCATCGAGGCGGTCGAGAGGGGCATCGCGCGCACGTCATAGCGCTTCGGATCCCTCACTGCGGTCATCGGTCAGGCTCACCACGTGCCCTCGACCTCGAGGCCGGGCGGGTCAAGGGAAAGCCACGCGAGCGGCTGCCGGCGCGGAGGGCTCCTCGGGCGGCAATGGGTCGACTTCGATGCCCGAGAGGGCCCCGGTGGCCTGCGCGCGGATGATGGCGTCGAGTTGAGCTCCGAACAGGAACGCGGTCGTCGAGATGTAGAGATAGGCCAGCACCACGATCACCGAGGCCATGCTGCCGAACAGCGACCCATATGAGGCCACGCCCGTGAGATAGAAATAGAAAGCGACCGAGACGATCACCCACCACACCGTGACGATCGTGGTGCCGAGGCTGACCCACGGCAGCGCCTGGGGGGTGGCCGGGGCCACGTGGACCAACAGGCCGACGGCGAGCCACAGAAAACCGATGGCCAGCGTCCAGCGGGCGACGAACGCGAACACGTCCCAGGCGGCGGGGGGATGGTGCACGGCGAAGAACGGAGCGAGCGTCAGGCACAACGCGGCCAGGATGAAGCACGCTCCCGTGGCGATCCCCAGCGCGAACGAGAGCAGGTAGCGCCGGAAGAACGGTCGCTCTGTGGTGGCGCCGTAGATTCGGTCGAAAGCGCCCATCACGGCTCGGACGGCCCCGGACACCTGCCAGAGCGCGAGACCGCCGCCGACCGTGGCCCAGAGCAGTTGCTTGCCGGTGAAGACCTTGTTGACCGCGCTGGAGATGACGCTGAATACGGCGGCCGAGACATGCATCCGGATCTCCGGGGCGACATGGTTACGCCACACACCGTCCAAGTGCAGGAGTCCCGCCAACGCGAGCATGGACAGGACGAACGGAACCACCGCCGTGAGGATCTGGAACGAGATCGCACTGGAGTACGTCAGCAGGTCATGCTGCTTGAAGCCATCGCGCAGGGCACACGACAATTCGCGCGCCCGCCGGCCGAGCTGCGGCCCGCGAGCGAACGAGCGAGTTGCGCCGCCGAGGGGCGGGCATGGCGAGGCGACTCTCCTCATACCCATGACTGCCGACTCTACTCCCGGCCAGAAAGAGATTTCGATGTCGAGTTCGATTTTCGCCCGCTAGCGGATCCTCGACTGGATCGCAAGCGAACCTGACGTTCGCTTAGATGGGCATCCCGGTTCAGTCGCTCGTCCCGATCATCACGTCGGAGGCCTTGACCACGGCCACAACCTCGCGGCCATCGGCGAGACCGAGCTCGTGGGCCGCCTCGACGGTGATCGAGGCGACCAGTCGGACGCCTTGGGCGTCGAGTTCGATGTTGGCGATCGCCTCCCCCTCGGTGATCGAAGTGATGGTCGCCGGGATCTGGTTGCGCGCGCTCAGCTTCACAGTTGCCTCCACGTGTGGTTGGTCCGTTCGATCATGACGGTCGCTCGCTCGGGATGCACGTGCCACACTGAGTCAGGTCATAGCCGCCGAAGTGCGAGACACGGTCGGTGAACGCAGCGGTGGTGAGGAGCTCGGTGAGCGCGTTGACGCCGGGATGATCGGCCCAGCGCTCGGCGGTCCAGAGCTCCACCACGTGGTCCTCCAGGGCGGCGAACAGCAGGTCGAAGGCTCTGGCCGCCCCCACGGTGGTGATCGCCGCGCCGCCGAGGATCGCCGCGGTCCGCGCGGCGTCGAGGTGGCCGCCGGCGTACGGCCCAGGGGGAGTCGGGCCGAGGCCCACGGCGGCTCGTGCGCGTTCGAGCGCCTGCTGGCTGGCGGCGGCCGGATCACGCCGGGCCAGGGGTATGCCGCTGCTGAGCAGCGCCTCCAGCGAATGTCCTGCGAGCTTGGCGGGGTAGGCGAGCCCGACCTGCCACCGGGCAAGGTGGCAGCGAACGACCGGCACGGGCGCGGGGGGTAGGTCGTCGGGGCGGCCGTGCACGATGGCCGCGTGGATGAGCCCAGCGCCCAGCGCGCGCAGGGCGGTTCCGGTCGGCGCGGAGATCGCGAGCAGGCTGCGGGGACCGAGGCCCCCCAGCATCGCCTCGGCGACCCCGATCGCCGGATCGCATCCGGCCAGGACGGTGCCCGCCGGTCTCGCCCCGGGAAAGCGCCGCAGCTTGCCGGCGTGCAGCACGCCGTCGGCCTTCGCCCAGGTCGCTCCGGAAATACCGTGATCGTCGAGCTCGGCGGCCACGAGTTGGTTGGCGACGCGGGCCAGGCGCAGTGGGGCGCCGTCGCGGAGGCCCCCGGCCAGAGCGGCAGCTACTCCAGACGGTTGGGGGGAGAAGAGTGCTTCGACTGTGGTCGAGAGGGCGTCGGCGAGTCCGATCGCCGCGTCCACCGCCGGAGTGTTACGGCCGGCCTCGACCGCCGCGATCAGCTGCCGACTCACGCCGGCTCGAGCGGCCAGCTCGCCCTGCGTGAGTCCACAGGCCGTTCGACGCTCGCGCAGAGGTGATGGATCTGTCATCAGCCAGGATCCTAGTAGGCTGCCCGGATCCTGTCACGATCGCATCGAGAGGGAGGAAGCGCTGTGAGGAAATCGGTTGGGAGCGTCTGGATGACGGCCGTAGCGATCGGGAGCTCGGTGCTGGCGGTGGGTTGCGGCTCCAGCAGCTCCAGCTCGAAGGGCTCGACCACACCCGCCACCACATCGTCGAGCGCCTCGACGCCGGCGAGCAACCCGGCGGCGGCTGGAGGCCCGCCGCCGACCGTGTTCGCGGCGGCTTCCCTGACGAAGGTGTTCCCGACCATCGATGCAGGGGCGAACTACACGTTTGGCGGGTCGGGGGCACTCGAGACCCAGATCGAGCAGGGCGCGCCGGCCGACGTGTTCGCGGCGGCGAGCCCGAAACAGCCGGCGGCCCTGTACGCCAAGGGACTGGTTGAGCGACCGGTCCCGTTCGCCACCAACACCCTGGTCCTGATCGTCCCGAAGAGCAACCCCGGGCAGATCGCGTCGGTCCGAGACATCACCAGGCCCGGGGTGAAGCTGGTGATCTGTAACGCGACGGTGCCGTGCGGAGACTATGCCCGCAAGGCGTTCATGAACCTGGGCATTACCGGCATGGCGATGAAGAACGTCGTCAGTCAGACCACCGATGTGACCCAGACCGTGGCCGAGGTCGCGGTGGGGCAGGCGGACGCCGGCTTTGTCTACATCACCGACGCGAGGGCGGCGATGGGCAAGGTGAGCGTGGTCACCCTTCCGGCCCAGGCCAAGCCACTGGCCATGGATTACATCGCCGTGGTCAAGTCCGGCCGGCATCAAGCCGCGGCCCGGGCATTCGTTGCCCACGTGCTCTCCGGCCCGGGACGGGCGAAGCTCCACGCGGCGGGCTTCGGCAAGCCGTGATCCGGGTCGCTACCGCCGTGGGCGCGGCGATCGTGATCACCGTCGTCCTCGGGTTCCTGATCATCCCGATCGTCGCGCTGATCACCTATCAGCCCCCCCACGTCCTACTCGACGGCTTCGGAACCAAGGTCGTCACCGACGCAATCCTCGTGTCGGTGAAGACCAACGCGATCGCATTCGCCCTGATGATCGCGCTTGGCACGCCGTTCGCCTACCTCCTGGCCAGGTCCAGGTTCGCGGGACGCAGCGTGATCGTCACGCTGGTCGAATTGCCCCTGGTGATGCCCCCCGCGGTCGCGGGGCTCGCGTTGCTGGTCGCCTTCGGTCGCCTCGGTCTGCTCGGTCACACGCTGACCGCGCTCGGAATCGATCTCGCGTTCACCCAGGCGGCGGTCGTGATCGCCATTGTTTTCGTGGCCGGCCCCTTCTACCTGCGGGGGGCGATCGCGGCCTTCGAGGCGGTTGACGAGAACCTGATCGATGTTGCCGGAACGCTCGGCGCGGGACCGGTGCGGAGGATGCTCAGGGTTGCCGTGCCGCTGGCCGGCGCCGGCCTCGGCGCCGCGGCGGCGGTTGCGTTCGCGCGAGGGATCGGCGAGTTCGGTGCGACGATCCTGTTCGCCGGGAGCTTCCAGGGAACCACCCAGACGCTCCCGCTGGCGGTCTACTCCCTATTTGATGCCAACCTCGACCAGGCGATCTCAATCGGCGTGCTGCTGATCGCCGTCTCCGCCGCGATCCTGCTCACCTCCAAACTGCTGGCCCGGCCATGGACCTCCTCGATATCGATATCGGTCTCCCGCGCCGGGACTTCGATCTCCGTGCGGCGCTGACCCTCGGCACCGAGACGATCGCCCTGGTAGGACCCTCGGGCGCCGGAAAGACCTCGCTCCTGCGGACGGTCGCCGGTCTCGAGCGGCCCGCCGCCGGGAGGATCGCGCTCGGAAGCGAGATCTGGTTCAGCGCCGCCGAGAGGGTTCACGTCCGTGCGCAGCACCGTCGCGTGGGCTATCTCCCTCAGGACTACGGCCTGTTTCCGCATCTCACCGTCGCCGCCAACGTGCGCTTTGCCGGCCGGCGCGACCGGCCGGATCTGCTCGAGCGGTTCAGGGTCGCGCACCTCGCGGGCGCGCGGCCGGGGGAGCTCTCGGGTGGGGAGCGCCAGCGAGTTGCCCTCGCGCGGGCGCTGGCCCGAGAGCCGCGCGTGCTGCTGCTCGATGAGCCCTTCGGCGCCCTGGACGCGATCACCCGCCGGCACGTTTGCGATGAGCTCGCCGACGTTCTCGCTGAACTCCGGCTGCCCACGCTGGTGGTCACGCATGCCTTCGAGGACGCCACTGCGCTGGCCAAGCGCATCGGCGTGATCGACCACGGTCGCCTGGTGCAGCTCTCGACCCCCGGGGAGCTGCTGCGCGACCCCGCCGACGCGCTGGTGGCCGGACTGACCGGTGCCAACGTGCTGGCGGGAATCGCCAGGCGAACCGGGGCCGGATCCACCGTGCGGATCAACGGCGGCGGCGAGTTGGTCTCCGCCACCCCGGCCGACGGTCCGGTGCAGATCGCCGTTTATCCCTGGGAGATCATGCTCACCGACCCCGGTGACGGCAGCCTGACCGACACCATCCTCGATGTCCGCCAAGATCGTGGCGTCCTATTGATCAGGCTCACGCGTCTCACCGTTCGGGCCCAATCCTCAGGAATTGACGGTCCCGCGATCGCCGCCGGCTTAACCGTCGGACTCCGTGCCGCGCCGTCGGATATCCGCATACTGCACGATCCGCCTGCGCTTCTGACAACCTGATCGGAATAATTCCGCAACTTCTTCACACAATCACGGTTTGAAGGAGAGGCTCGGTGAAGTTGGGGGTGCGTCGCGCCTTCCCCGGACCGGGTCGGAGCAAACCGATGAAAGGACGGGTTGGATGAACTTCAGAAGCGCGCCCCCGCACGCTCGGCGGGCCACGTTGGCACGTCGCGGCCTTGCGGCCTGCAGTATCGCGATCGGCCTCGCCGCCGCCGCCCCTGGTGCTGCGTCCGCCGATCTCGGCGCGTGGAAGTTTCAGACCGCCCCCACGCTGCAGCCGATGAAGGTGCAGATCCTGACCAGCCACAAGGGCACGGCGCCTGGGGACATCTTTATCGCCCCGTTCAAGGACTTCGCGGTGATGAGCCCGCTGGTGGGCCAGCCGGGGCCCTTGATTCTCGACAACCAGGGCAGGCCGATCTGGTCCCACCCGGTGCCGAGCACCCAGGAGGCGCTCGACTTCCAGACGCAGACCCTCAATGGCAAGCCGGTGCTGAGCTGGTGGCAGGGACCGCTGATCCTCCCCCCGGCGACCCCCGCCGGCGTGCCGGTAGCGGGTCAGGGCGCGTTCTACATCTACGATCAGCATTACAAGCCGATCGCCAAGATCACGGGGCAGAACGGCTGGACGGCCGACCCGCACGAGTTCCTGATCACATCCAAGGGGACGGCGATCTTCCCAGTGGTCAAGCAGGTGACGGCGAATCTGAGCGCTTTCAAGAACGGCTCGGCCACCGGTACGTATGAGGACAACGGCGTTCAGGAGGTCGACCTCAAGACGAGAAAGCTGGTGTTCCAATGGGACTTCGCCGGCCACATCCCGTTGACTGAGTCCCAGGTCGGCATCCCCCCGGTGCCGGGAGCGGTGTGGGACCCCTACCACATCAACTCGGTCGACGACGACGGCTTCGGTCATCTGCTCATCTCCGCCCGCGACTCGTGGAGCGTCTACAAGATCAGCCAGAAGACCGGAAATCTCATCTGGACGCTGGGCGGCAACCGCAGCACGTTCAAGCCGGGCCCCAACGCCGACTTCTCGTTCCAGCACGATGCTCGCTTTGTGTCGAACAACGAGATCAGCATGTTCGACGATTCGTGCTGCAACCTGCCGATCGGCAAGCCCTCGCGATTCGCGCGCGGCCTGGTGCTGAAGCTCGACACGACCGCCAGGACGTCGACCGTGGTCAGCAGCTACACGCACAACCCCGGTCTCGACGTCGCCACCCAGGGCAGCATGCAGACGCTGTCCACTGGCAACGTCTTCATGGGTTGGGGCCAGCAGCCGCTCTACTCCGAGTACACCTCAAGCGGCAAGCTGCTCTACGACGCGCGGTTGCCTGACGCCAACGAGTCCTACCGGACGCTGCGGTACCTCTGGACGGGCAAGCCACTGACCAAGCCGAGTGTCGTGGTGCACCGCACCGCGGGCAAGGTAACCCTCTACACCTCCTGGAACGGCGCCACCGATGTCCTCCGTTACGAGGTGCTGGCCGGCTCGGGCAAGAAGAGGCTGACCAAGGTCAAGACCGTGGCTCGCCGCGGCTTCGAGACCACGATCCGCTTCAAGTCAGGCCGCGCCAAGTTCGAGGTGAAGGCACTGGGCGCCAAGGCCAAGGTGCTCGGCACCTCGGCCTTGGTCAAGCCGACCAAGCCGGCGGCCGCCAGCGCCGCCTCCGGCACGTCGATCGGCACCCACAAGCTGAGTAACCTGGGGACGGTTCTGGTCAACTCCTCGGGACATACGCTCTACGTGTTCGGTAAGGACGCCAAGAACAAGAGCAACTGCTCGGGCTCGTGCGCCGGCACGTGGAAGCCGGTGATTGCCAGCGGCAAGCTCTCCGCCAAGTCCGGGGTCACCTCCAGACTGCTCGGGACGATCAAGCGCAGCGACGGCAAGACCCAGGTCGTCTACAACCACCATCCCCTCTACACCTACGTCAAGGATAAGAAGGCGGGTGACAAGCACGGCGAGGGCGCCAATCAGTTCGGCGCTCACTGGTACGTACTCAACACCAAGGGCAACACGGTGAAGCCGAAATCCGGTGGAGTCGGGAACTGCAACCCGCTCTGCACCGGCTACTAGGCGCAGGAACACCTGCTTCCATGCAGAAGCTGCACCGCAGGTTCGCGGTGGGCTGCCTGACAGCGACGCTCTCGCTGTCAGGCGCCGCCGGGGCGCTGTTGCTGTTCGCCGGCGCGTCGCGGGCGGCCACGGCCGTGAGCGTGTACCCGATCGCGGGCGCTCGCTACGAGGCGCCGGCCACCCAGATCGCTTTTCGCGGCGTCGCGCCAGGCGCGATCGGATCGGTCTCGGTTGTCGGCTCCAAGAGCGGGGCGCACCTTGGCACGATCGCCCCCGACTCAGACGGTCAGGGCGGGAGCTTCATCCCCGCCACCCCGTTCACCTCCGGGGAGAAGGTCACCGTCACCACCGCCCTGAACGTGGTCGGCGGCACCGGCGGGGTCTTCTCGTTCACTATCGTCCATCCGGCGAACCTGCAGAAGTTCCCCCCGCTCCCCCAGGTTCCCGTCGGTTCCAACGGGCTCCAGCATTTCCGCTCGCGTCCGGATCTCACTCCCGCTGCCCTGACCGTCACTCAGAACTCCGCGCCGGCCTCGCCGGGTGACATCTTCGTCGCCCCACAGTTCGGGCCGACCCAGGACGGGCCGATGATCCTCGATCGCCTGGGTCGGCTGGTCTGGTTTCACCCCACACCGATCGGCAGCAGGCTGCTGAGCACCGATTTTCGTGTGCAGTCGCTGTTCGGCCAACCGGTGTTGACCTGGTGGCAGGGTCACACGGTTTCCGGCAGCGGTTCCGGCGCGGGCTATATCTACAACCGCTACTACCAGCAGCAGTACGTGGTCCACGCGGCGGACGGGTTGGGGATGGACCTGCACGAATTCCTGCTCACGAACTCCGGCCAGGCTTACCTGATCGCCGTCTCGCCCATACGGGTGGCCGGCGACCGGCGTCCACTGGTCGACGCGGTGGTGCAGGAGATCGACATCAAGACCGGGCTGGTGCTGTTTGAGTGGCATGCGCTGGACCGCATCAGCCTCCAGGAGTCCTCGCAGGTCGGGCCACACATCGGCGGCCACATCGTTGATCCGTTCCACGTTAACTCGGTCGGCCTGGATCGCGACGGCAACCTGATCGTCTCGGCTCGGAACACCTCCGCGGTCTACAAGCTCGACCGTAGCACCGGCCAGATCATCTGGCGCCTCGGCGGCAAGAAGTCCAGCTTCAAGATGGGGTCCGGGACCACCACAGCCTTCCAGCACGACGCGCGCGTCCAACCGGACGGCACGATCACCATCTTCGACGACGGCGCCGGTCCCCCCAAGGTGCACCCCAGCTCTCGCGGAATCAGGGTGGCCCTCGATCTCAAGCACATGACGGCCTCGTTGGTCAAGGCGTACAACCACTCGCCCAACATCTCCGCCATCTTCGAGGGCAGTACGCAGTCGCTGCCGGGCGGCGACGTGTTCCTGGGCTGGGGACAGCAGCCGTACTTCTCGGAGAACAACGCGAGCGGCAAGCAGGACTTCGACGCTCATTTCAACGAGCCCACCGCCAGTTATCGCGCCTACCGCTTCCCCTGGAACGCGCAGCCGCCGACCACGCCCGCGCTGGCCATCAAACCGAATCCGGACGGGACCATGCAGCTGTACGCGAGCTGGAACGGCGCCACCACTGTGGCCTCGTGGCGCCTGCTCTCGGGCTCGAGCAGCCAGTCGCTGCAGGTTCTCGGCAGCGCGCCCACGCATGGCTTCGAAACGTCGATCAAGCTCCACAGCGGCAATCCGTCCTTTGGGGTCCAGGCGGTCGGCCACTCGGGAACCACCCTGGCCAGCTCGGGTGCCCGGGGCGCGCCGCAAAGGACCGCGATCTACGCTCGTAGCGCGTTCGTCTCACCAGCCGCGTTGGCCGGCATCCCGGTCGGCTGTTTCGCCGTCAAGGCCTGCCGGATCGTCATCACGGTGAACAGCGGCCGCACCGTGCTGGCCCGCAGCGGAACTCAGACCCTCGGGGCCAACACCAGCGGCATCCTCTACTTCAGGCTGTCCGGCGCCGGACGCTCCATGCTCGCCCACGCGCGCAGTCAGCGTCTCCCGGTAAGCGTGACCGCCCGAGATTCGCTCGGCTTCCAGAGCACGGTGACGATCAACCTCGTTCCCTTCAGCACCAGCGGCCCCGGGCCACACCGCGACGCCAGCCAATCCGGTGGGCTTCGCTTGCTCGGCCAGACCGCCTTCGTGCGCTCCGACAACCGGGTCGGCGGAATCCTTACCGCCTGCGACTCCGCGAGCGCCTGCCTGGCCACGACGACCATCACCGTCGGCAACACGGTGGTCGCTCACACCGGCCGGGAGTACGAAGGGCCCAAGCAGGCGGGTTACCTGACCTTCTCGCTGACCGCCGCCGGGGCGAGCATGCTCGCTCACGCCGGCGGCCACCAACTCGGCGCCCACGTCAAGATCACCGGCAGCTCCACCGCCAGCGGGGACATCGCGCTGGTGCCGTTCCGCTGACCCGGGCCCGCGATTGACCCAGCGGGCGTTTGGAGTACGATTTTTGCCGGTGGGCGAGATATTCGGTGATCCGTCGGTGGCCACGGGTCCGACGGACGAAAGCCTGGCGATCGATCTGGCCCGGGCCGCGGGTACGGTCCTGCTGTCGTTGCGCTCGACCGGCGTGCTCAGCCCGCGCGAGCTCGGCGCGGCCGGCGACGCCATCTCCCACCAGCTGCTGATGCGGGCGCTGGCCCAGCACCGCCCCCGTGACGCCGTGCTCTCCGAGGAGGCCGCCGCCGACCCGGCCCGGCTGCAGGCCAGCCGGGTGTGGATCATCGATCCGCTCGACGGCACGCGCGAATACGGAGAGGGCCGAGAGGATTGGGCGGTGCACGTCGCCCTGTCCATCGATGGCGTCCCCGGGCCCTCGGCCGTGGCGCTGCCCGCGCTCGATCGCATCTGCTCGAGCGCCCGGCCCGGACCCCTGCCTCCGCGGCAGGCCGGCCCCCTGCGGATCGCGGTGAGCCGCAGCCGACCCCCGCAGGAGGCGGAATGGGTAGCCGAAGCCCTGGAGGCGGAGCTCGTGCCGATGGGGTCCGCCGGCTTCAAGGCGATGGCGGTGTTGAGTGGCGCCGCGGACGCCTACCTGCACGCCGGCGGGCAGTACGAATGGGACTCGGCGGCGCCGGTGGGCGTTGTCGCCGCCGCGGGCCTGCATGCCTCGAGAATCGACGGCTCACCGCTGCTCTACAACCGCTTCGACACGCTGCTCCCGGATCTGCTCATCTGCCGGCCCGAGCTGGCCATCCCGATGCTCGGAGTCCTCGCCTCCGCGGCGGAGGCCGCGCCGTGAAACCGGCCCCGCGGGCGACCGAGCGGGCGGACGGGCGTTCGCCGGCTCATCGGCTCACGCATCTCCAGCGCCTCGAGGCGGAGAGCATCCAGATCATGCGGGAGACGGTCGGGGAATGCGAGAACCCGGTCATGCTCTACTCCGTCGGCAAGGACAGCTCGGTGATGCTGCGGCTCGCGCTCAAGACGTTCTATCCGTCCTCCCCGCCGTTCCCGCTGCTGCACGTGGACACGACTTGGAAGTTCCGGGCGATGTATGAGTTCCGCGAGCGGATGGTGACCGAGTCCCGGATGAAACTGCTGGTCCATCAGAACCCGGATTGCCTGGAGCGCGGGATCAATCCGTTCACTCACGGGTCCGCGGTGCACACCGATCTGTGGAAGACCGAGGGTCTCAAGCAGGCCCTGGACGAGCACGGCTTCGATGCGGCCTTCGGGGGCGCGCGGCGCGACGAGGAGCGCTCGCGGGCCAAGGAGCGAGTGTTCTCGGTGCGGTCCGCGGCGCACCGGTGGGACCCCAAGCTGCAGCGTCCGGAGCTGTGGCGCCTGTACAACGGCCGTACGCGACCCGGCGAGAGCGTGCGCGTCTTCCCGCTCTCCAACTGGACCGAGCTCGACGTCTGGCAGTACATCCACCTCGAGCAGATTCCGATCGTACCCCTGTACCTGGCCGCGCCGCGCCCGGTGGTGCAGCGCGACGGCGCGCTGATCATGGTCGACGATGACCGCATGCCGCTGCGGGACGGCGAGGTCCCCCAGCTGCGCAGCGTGCGTTTCCGCACGCTCGGCTGCTACCCGCTGACGGGCGCGATCGAGAGCGAGGCGAGCACGCTGACCGACGTGATCCAGGAAATGCTGCTGGCCACCACCTCCGAGCGCGAGGGCCGGGTGATCGACCACGACTCGGCCGGGTCGATGGAACGCAAGAAGCAGGAGGGGTACTTCTGATGGCGGACGTGCGCACTCGTGATGCCGCGGCAACGAGTGTCGGCTCGTGATGGCGGACGTGCGCACTCGTGTTGCCGATGACATCGACGGCTACCTCGACGAGCACGAGCACAAGAGCCTGCTGCGGTTCATCACCTGCGGCAGCGTTGACGACGGCAAGAGCACGATGATCGGCCGGATGCTCTACGAGTCGCATCTGGTGTTCGAGGACCACCTCGCGACGCTCCAGGCCGACTCGGCGAAGATCGGCACCCAGGGCGGGGATCTCGACTTCGCGCTGCTGGTCGACGGCCTGCAGGCGGAACGCGAGCAGGGGATCACCATCGACGTGGCCTACCGCTTCTTCTCGACCGAGCAGCGGAAGTTCATCGTCGCCGACACGCCCGGACACGAGCAGTACACCCGCAACATGGTCACCGGCGCGTCCACCGCCGATCTCGCGGTGATCCTGATCGACGCACGCAAGGGCGTGCTGACCCAGACCCGACGCCACAGTTACCTGGTCTCCCTGCTGGGCATCAAGCAGGTCGTGCTGGCGGTGAACAAGCTCGACCTCGTCGGCTACCAGCAGGAGGTCTTCCACCAGATCGAGTCGGACTACCGCGCATTCGCCTCCGGGCTCGACTTCGGCGCGATCACCGCGATCCCGATCTCGGCGCTGCGGGGCGACAACATCACCGCGCTCAGCCAGAACACGCCGTGGTACACGGGCCCGACGCTGATCGGCCATCTCGAGACCGTCGAGGTCGACGATCAGCTCGCCGCCTCGCCGTTCCGGATGCCGGTCCAGTGGGTCAACCGGCCCAACCTTGACTTCCGCGGCTTCTGCGGCGCGATCTACACCGGAACCATCCGGCCCGGTGACCCGGTTCGGGTGATGCCCAGTGGGCGCGAATCGACGGTCGCGCGGATCGTCACCCAAGACGGTGATCTCGACCTGGCCGTCGCAGGTCAGTCGATCACCGTCACGCTCGCCGACGAGATCGACGTCAGCCGCGGCGACGTGCTCACCGCCGGACACGAGCCGCCCGGCGTCGCCGACCAGTTCGAAGCCGACGTGATCTGGATGTCCGAGGAGCCGCTCACGCCGGGCCGCCATTACCTGCTGAAGCTCGGCGCCCGAACGGTGGGGGCGACGGTAGCCCAGCCGAAGCACCGAGTCGACGTCAACACCATGCAGCATCTGGCCAGCAAGACGCTCGCCCTCAACGAGATCGGCCCCTGCACGATCACCGTCGACCGCCCGATCGCGTTTGACCCCTACCGGGAGAACCGCGAGATGGGCGGCTTCATCCTGATCGACCGCCTCAGCAACGCGACGGTCGCGGCCGGCCTGCTGCACTTCGCCTTGCGCCGCTCTCAGAACGTCCACTGGCAGGCCGTCGAGGTCAATCAGCAAGCCCGCAGCGCGATGAATCCCCACGGGCCGGCAATCGTGTGGTTCACCGGCCTCTCCGGGGCCGGCAAGTCGGCGATCGCCAACCTCGTCGAGAAGCGCCTACACGCCGGCGGCGCCCGGACCTATCTGCTCGACGGCGACAACATCCGCCACGGCCTCAACAAAGACCTCGGCTTCACCCAGGCCGACCGGATCGAGAACATCCGCCGGATCGCCGAAGTCGCCCGGCTGATGATCGACGCCGGGCTGATCGTCCTCGTCTCCTTCATCTCGCCCTACCGCGAAGAACGCCAGATGGCCAGGAGCATGGTGGCGCCCAACCAGTTCTGCGAGGTCTACGTCGACACCCCGCTGGAGATCGCCGAGCAGCGCGACACCAAAGGGCTCTACGCCAAGGCCCGGCGCGGCGAGCTCAGGAACTTCACCGGCATCGACTCGCCCTACGAGCCACCGGAGGCGCCGGAGGTCCACATCAGGACGGTGGAGGTCGACGCCGTGCGCGGGGCCCACGCGGTGATCGCGCAGCTGCAGGCGCTGGGCGTGCTCTACGGCGAGGGCTTCGCC
>JALYXK010000423.1 GCA_030947145.1 Actinomycetota bacterium | reverse complement strand
GAGCCAGCACACGCGCGAGCGTGCCGGCCAGGACCGACTTGCCTGCCCCGCCCTTACCGACGATCGCCAGTCTCATCCTCCGGCCACTCTACAGGCCGCCGCTCGGCCGACACGGCGCTCTGACCGGCCATGATACGAGTCGTGCGAGCGGCGATCCACGGCGAACGCTGTGGCTTTCGGACTCTGAGCTACTGCCATATCATGCTCGTCCGGGAGCGCATGGGAACGCCGAAGTCGACAGGAAAATAGGGGTTGAGGGTATCCGATTAGGTCGGGGACGACGCAACAGACCATCGCATCACATCCGGGCCGCTGTGTGATGCGCCGGCCCTTGCGTTTGCCACGCGGCACGGTGGGTCGCCTGAGCGCCGGATGAAGACGACAGGCACGCCAAAAAGCGCCGAGCGTCGGTCGGCGCTTGGTGTGAGCTACGAGCATCCAGTTGCGTTCTGGAGTGGCGTTGCTGCGGTCACGATCGGAACGCTCATGCAGCTTCCGATGTATTTCGGGGCCAAGCACAGGGGCTACCAATTGCGCGGGATGCCGTTCGATGTGACCATGAGCGTGGGCATGGTCCTGATGTTCGTCGGGGTCGGGCTCACCGTGTACGGGTTGCTTCCGCGCCTTTTCGAGGTCAGGAAGAGCGCGATGTCGCGGATCAGGGTCACGGCCATTGACGACGCGCCCATTACGCGCTCTCATGTGGCGCTGATCGTGGTGATGGCGGCGGCGGTCACGATCGACGTGATGAAACCGACCACACTCGCGTTCATCGCGCCCGGAGCGGCGGCCGAGTACGGACTGCGTTCGCCGTTGAACCCCCATTCCACCGGCCTACCGATCGCCCTCTACCCCCTCGCGGGCATCGCTGGTACGGTCCTCGGGTCGCTGATCTGGGGTTCGCTGGCCGACACGATCGGCCGCCGGGCCTCGATCCTGATCGCCGCAGTCATCTTCATCGCCACCTCGACGTGCGGCGCGATGCCGAGCTATCCCATGAACCTGGCCGCCTGCTTCGTCATGGGCCTCGGCGTCGGGGGGATGCTCCCGATCGTCTTCTCGCTGGCAGCCGAGACGATCCCGGCCCGTCACCGAGGCTGGCTCATCGTCCTGATCGGCGGCGACATCGCCGGTGCGTACATCATCACGAGCTGGCTCGCGTCCACGATCGGATCCCCACATCGCTACGGATGGCGGATGCTCTGGCTGATCGGGATCCCGATCAGCCTGATCCTCGTGCTCATCAACCGGTGGATTCCGGAGTCGCCCCGCTTCCTGCTCCAGCACGGACGCGACCGGGAGGCTCGGGCCGTCATGCACCGGTATGGCGCGACGGTGGTCAAAGCCAGCGAGCGCGAGCTGGACATCGAGCAACAGGTCGACGGCCATTACGGCCAGTTGTTCCGCCAGCCATTCCGGGGGCTGACGGTCGTCGTGGCCATGTTGGCGCTGGGCATTGGCATCGTCCAATTCGGTTTTCAGCAGTGGATTCCCACGAACCTGCAGAAGCTCGGCTACGGCGAGGTCAGCGCCAGCAAGATCCTCCGGGACTCTGCACTGATCGGCTTTCCGCTCAACCTCCCGGTCGCGCTGCTGTACGGCTTCTGGAGCAGCAGGAAGACGATCATCTTGATGGCGGGCCTGACCGCGGTGGCGCTGATCGGCTTTGTAATCGCGGGCGACGCGGTGGCCCACGACAGCGCCCTGCTGCACTTGTTGCTGGTCGTGCCGATCTGGGGCATCAGCTCGCTAACCGCCGTCACCGCTGCCTACGCTTCGGAGATCTACCCAACCCGCATCCGGGCGCGCGGCACCGGGCTGGCCGCAGCGGCGACGAAGCTTGGTGGCGTATTCATCCTGGCCGTCGTGGCCGCCGCCTTGGCGACGCCCTCGATCGCCGTGACCGCCCTACTCGGCGCCATCCCCATCATCGCAGCGATCGCCATGCTCACCCGCTTCGGGGTGGAAACCCGACGAAAGAGCCTCGAGCAGATCACGGCCGAGGAATTCGCCGGCCCGCTCGCAGAAACGACCTGATCGATCTGTCAGCATCTGCAGCGTGTGGGGATGGCTATGGCGAGAGCCCGGCGTGCCGCTCCTGCGCGTCCGCGGGATCCTGGTTCAGGCGCACTGGTCCGCGTCGATCCCGCTAGTCCTCTATGGCGGTCTGTTGGGCTCGACTCGCTACCTGGGCAGGTATCCCGACCTATCGAGTACGGCGATCACGGCTATGACGATCGCCTCGTTGCCTCTGGGCGCACTCTCGATCCTGCTTCACGAGATCGGGCATAGCCTCCAGGCGCGGCGGGAAGGACTCCGGGCAGACAGGATCACCCTATGGGCCATGGGCGGCGTGTCATGGAACAGCGGTCCTCGGTCCCCGGGTGCGGCGTTCCGCCTTACCGCGGCCGGGCCGTTGGTCTCCGCGCTCCTCGTGGTGCTTTTCGGTGCGTTCGGCTGGCTCGGCAGGCGTGCCGGACTGCCAGGGGGCGTGGTCGGCGTTGCCGTCCTGCTTGCCCAGGTCAATGCGGTCATGTTCGCGTTCAACATGTTGCCGATGGTCCCGTTGGATGGCGGTCGCATCCTCCATTCGGCGCTGTGGCGCCTGCGCGGTATGGCGTCCGCGTCGGCCTGGGCTGCCCGCGTCGGGATCGTGGTCGCATCGACGGTGATCGCATTCGGAGCGGTGGCTCCCTTCTTGGGCATCTTGCCGTCATTGGCCGGGTTCACCCCTGGCTTGGGGATCATGATCAACGGCGCGATCATGCTGTGGATGACGCTTGCGTACGCCTCGGCGGCTGAGGTCCGCCCCCGCTGGTCGGGAGAGGTGATTGTGGGCGACCTGATGGAAACTCCGGCGCGCCGCGATGGACCGGCGCCAGGCGTGACCATCGCGCGGTTCCTCGAGGGTGGGACCGGCTCGCCGGGATACGGCACGGCCGCCTCGCCCGTAATCCATGATGGCCACATCGTGGGCAGCATCTCGCGCGGGCTTGCGGGCCAGATCCCCGCAGATCAACGCGAGGCGACGGCTGTCGCCGACGTGATGTTGCGCAAGGAGGACGCGGTTGTGCTGGAGCGTCAGACACCGGTCGCCGAGGCGTTCCGCGCACTCCAGGAGGCCTCGAGGCGGGGTGTGGTCCTAGATCGTGGCCAAGTGACGGCGATCATCCTGACCTCGGATCTCGCCGACGTACTGCTCCGCGTCCAGGACGCCGCTCGTGGCGTCGTGGACACAAGCCCCTCGTCGGAGGCCGGCCGCCGGTGATAACGCCGCATCGTTCTGGCTTGGCGCGCCGGGCGATCTCGCGCCGGATCGCGTGAACTTCACCGAGACGATCTACGCGGAAGCTTGGCCGTGGCCCGCATGGGCCTGTTCCTCGCGCCTAGCAAGCCGAGGAGCAGAAGGCCGGTAAGCCCAAGGGTCAGGCCGCCGTAGCGCAGGCCGTAGCGAGCCGGGTTGGATAGGCGGGCCGGTTTGGTGATGGCCACCGCGGCTTCGGCGATGTCCTGTTTCTGGGTCGCTGGCGTTCCTGCCCGGGTGTCGGTCCAAGTTCCTAACGCCCACCGGTTACCGGAGATCAGTCCCAGGCGGCTACCCAGGTCAGGTAGCCCTTCCCTGGCGCCGAACCCGATCAGGGAGGAGAACGGGGCACTCGAGAGTTGGATGGCGTGGGTGAAGGTTCGGCCGTGATCAAAGGAGGATTGCAGCGCGACCGCGTTCATGATGTTCGCGGGGTCGTGGCGGCGATCGTAGTAGAGGACGTCGAGCCGGCCGTCGGGGGCTACTGTCAGTTGGGGCAGGTACTGGGAGGTGCCGTCGTGGAGTTGGGTGTCGTTGACTCGTACCGGTCCGTGCCACGTCGACGCACCGGGCTTCAATGACCACAGATCTACGTCTGAAGGGCTGTAACGGGCGTCCTGGAAGGCGACGTAGACCCAGCCGGCACGATCCACCGCTATCGATGGAAACGGCGGGAGGAACACGAGGAAGCGGGTTATGGGTATGAGTCGGTCGTCGAGCGTCGATTCGCCCCAGGTCGATCCATGGTCGAGCGAGCGTGCGACCACGAGGGTGTACGCACCAGCGTAAGGAGGACCGCCGCGGCCGTTATGTTCGCCTTCGTAGTCCAGCGTGTCCTGACCAATGTCCAGATAGACGACGTAGAGCGCTCCGTTGGCGGCCACGACGGGCATCGGCGCGATCACGCGCTGGCGCGCCGGACTACTTACGCGCATGGGGGTGCTCCACGTCGCCCCGTAATCGTCCGAGCGCGCGGCTTCGATCGGATTTCCCGTGTTGGTGAACTTCAGTACCCCGAGGTCGTTTCCCACGGCTTGGAGCCAGGTGACATACAGGCGTCCGGGCCTGACCGGGTCGGCGGCCATGCGGACCTGAAAGGCGTGTGCACCCAGCA
>JALYXK010000368.1 GCA_030947145.1 Actinomycetota bacterium | reverse complement strand
TGGCCGCGGTCGGAAGTTCGCCGGCGTCGAGCATGGTCAGCCGCCTGATCTCGCCGCGGATCTTGCGCAGGTGCCGGACCGCCTCGACGATGTCGCCGGTGCCGGCCTCGCCCTTGGAGCGGATCATCGCGGCGCCCTCGCCGATGCGGCGCAGCGCCTCCCCCAGGTTGGTGGCTCCGCATACGAACGGCACCCGGAAGTCCCACTTGTCGATGTGATTGGCCTCGTCGGCTGGCGTAAGCACTTCCGACTCGTCCACATAATCGACCTCGAGCGCCTCGAGCACCTGGGCCTCGGCGAAGTGGCCGATCCGGGCCTTGGCCATCACCGGAATCGTCACCGCTTCCTGGATCCCGCGGATCATCGAGGGGTCAGACATGCGCGCGACGCCGCCGTCGCGGCGGATGTCGGCCGGTACGCGCTCGAGCGCCATCACCGCTACGGCACCGGCGTCCTCGGCGATCTTGGCCTGTTCAGCGTTGACCACGTCCATGATCACGCCACCTTTGAGCATCTCGGCGAGGCCGGCCTTGACGGTGAAGGTGGCTTCGTCGCGGGGGGTCGGTGGCTGGTCGGTCATCGCTTCTGGAGTGTACCCGCGCGCCCGTGCCCGTTAGGCGAACGATGCAATAGCTTGTGGCCGCAGTGGCGGAGGCCGTCTTCATCGCCCAGGGGGATCGATACCTGGCCACCGAGCTGTCCCGCGGCCCCTGGAACCCGGACGCCCAGCACGGAGGCGCGCCGGCGGCGCTGCTGATGCGGGCCTTCGAGCGGCTCGAGGGCGAACCCGAGCTCAGCATCGCCCGGGTCACCTACGAGCTGCTGCGGCCGGTTCCGCTCGGCGAGCTCGAGTTGCGGACCGAGGTGATCCGGCCCGGCCGGCGAGTGCAGCTGCTCGAGGGCTCGCTGTTCGCGCCCGACGGCACCGAGGTTGTGCGGGCCCGCGCGCTCAAGGTCCGCCGCGCCAGCGTAGAGCGCGTCTGGAGCGCGGACAGCCAGCCGCCGCCCCCCGAGCAGGGAGTGGACAGCGATTTCAACCAGCACGGGCGCAAAATGTTCGGGGGCGACGCGATGGAGCTTCGGTTCGTCTCGGGAGCGTTCAGCGAGGTGGGGCCGGCGACCGCATGGTTTCGCCTGCGCACCGAGCTGGTGGCCGGCGAGCGCCCCTCTTCCCTGCAGCGACTCGCGGCGGCCGCCGATTTTCCCAACGGCATCGGGTCGATCCTGCCCTGGGAGGAGTTCGTGTTCATCAACCCCGATCTCACCATCTACGTCGAGCGAGAGCCGGTCGGCGAATGGATCTGCCTTCGGGCGGAGATGCGCGTGCGCGAGCACGGAGTCGGGTTCGCCGAAGCGATTCTCTACGACACCCAGGGACGGGTTGGGCGCTCGCTGCAAGCCCTCCTGGTCACCCGACGCACTATTTGAGGCGGAAGGCCTTGATCCGGACGTCGTACTGCTGCGCGTCGCGCGAGTAGACCCCGTAGGCCAGAGCCTGGATCACCGACAGCAGCGCGGTGTGCGAGCGCACGAAGGCTGGCGTGTTCGACGAGTAGTAGAGACGGATCCGCGCCAGGCGGGCGACCTCGGACAGGGTGGCATCGGTGATGGCCAGCGTCCGCGCCTTGCGGTGGCGGGCCAGCTTCATCGTGCGCGTGATCAGGGGATGCGGGCGGCCGGCGGAGAAGCCGATCACCAGCGTCTGCTCGTCGATCCGGCTGAGGCGGCCCAGCGCCTCCTGCGACGGGCTCGCGACGATCTCGGCCCGCAGGTCGAGCAGCATCAGCAGGTGCCGGAGGTAGCTGGCGAAAAACGCCATCTGATCGGTGCCGGCGATCAGCACCTTCTCAGCCGAGACGATCGCGTCGATCGCAGCTTCGACATCGGAACGCGAGAGCTTGTGCGCCGTGTCCTCGACGTTGACGTGGTCGGCGGCCAGGGCCGCCTCGAACTCCGTGTGGTCCAGAGAGAACAGGGGCGCGGCGCCGGCCAGGGCATCGTTCACGCCAGGCGGACGGCGGCGGTACTCGTCGCGGGCCGCTTGCTGGAGCTCGGGAAAGCCCTCGAAGCCCAGGGCCTGCGAGAACCGGACAACGGTGCTGGAGGAAGTGCTGGCGCGGCGGGCGAGCTCCTCGGCGGTCTGGAAGGCGGCCTCGTCGAGATGGTCGACGATGTATTGGGCGACGTCCTTCTGCGATCGCGAGAACTCGTCGAAGCGGGCGCGGATATAGGCGGATAGTGCCTGGTGCCCGTTCGGGGTTTCGCGCGGGGCGGTCGAAATCGAAGGTTGCTTCATCGGCAGCGTCTGATTCGACGCCCCCTGCCATCGTTCCTTCAACGATGATCAGCCGCCGGGCCGATCATCCCGGCGCTCTACCCCTCGAGGCCGCTCTGTCGCTCTTGATTCTGCTTGTGCTCGGCCATGACCTGAGCGACGATGTAGACGATCAGCAGGTTCGCGAGCACGCCGATGCCCAGGAACGTGATCAGCAGCGCGAGCGTCTGACCGAACGCGCTCGGCGAGAGGCCGAGGCTCAGGAATCCCGGGAGCAGCATTGCCTGAGATTACCTCAAGCCCCGGGCGGGCGCTGCACAGTCTCGCGGCACCTTCGCCTCGCGCAGTGCTAGCGTCGCGACCGCTGCGGCCCGGTAGCTCAGTTGGTCAGAGCAGCGGACTCATAATCCGTCGGTCCTGGGTTCGAGCCCCAGCCGGGCCATCGGGAAAGCGTGGTGACTGCTGGGTTCGGCCCATCAGGTGATTCCGCGGAACAGTTCCGCCGCGTGATCGGCCACGCCGATCTCGCCAAGCTCGCCGACGCCGCGGAGCGAGACCTGACCGCGCCGATGGTCGACCGCGGCGCGATCCGCCAGTGAGCTACGCTCGCACTGAGGTCAGCGAAATGGCTCCGGCGCTCTTGCCGCGTCGTCCGCGCGCAATCCCGCGGGCCGTGGCCCGCTGCGTCGGTCTCCCAACCGGGCGAGCCGCCGGCCGACCTGATCAGTCGAACATCTCGCTAAAGCCGCGATCGAATGCGGGCTGTTTCAATTAGGCGGCGCGAAGTGGGGCGTCGTGGTAGACGAACAGGAACAGCACGATGGCTGTGATCAGGACGGCCAGCACGAGCGCGCAGAGGAAGAGTTCGACGTAGCCCATCCGCCGCGTCGAGCGGCCTGCCGGGCGGGATCCGTAATGGCTTGGCATCGGATCCAGAATCTAGAGCACGGGCGAGCGTACGGTGGGGCTGATGATTGACTACCCATGCCCTCGTCATTTCGGACGATCAGCGGCAATCGTTGGCGCCGCCGCTGATGAGAATCGTCCTGATCAGGACGGTGGCTGCAAGGGCTAAGGGACGACCGAACTCGGAGTCGGCGTTGGCGACGCCCAAGCCTTTCACGACCGCGTCTACGTGCGCGTTCTGCCGGCGACCGGATCAGAGTAGGCTGATTGGCGTCGGTGCGCGCGGCCCTGGGCCGAACGCCAATCGCTCCCCGCGAGTCGTCGTGCGTAGACCTCACATTGAGATGTCTCACGCCGTCGACAGGCGGAACCCCTTTGTCCTCGACTGTGCCGGTCCAAGGACTCGTGAAAGGATCATCTATGAGGTATCAGCGCATGGCCAGGATCGCTAAGCAGGCGATCGATAAGCGCGGCGGCGTCCAGGCGCTAAAGCAAGAC
>JALYXK010000341.1 GCA_030947145.1 Actinomycetota bacterium | reverse complement strand
CAGCCGCCCGCGCACGTGTTCCAGGTACTCGGCAAACACCGGCGGCGGTCCCTCGAACACGAGCACGGCGCCGATGTGCATGTGCGACGCGTCGCCCTCGGAATGCAGGAACGCGGCGTCGACCGAGGTAAGCCGATCGAGGTGCTGCTGGGGCATGGCGTCTCCTGGGCTGGGCGAACGAGCACCAAGGGTACCTGTCCGCGCCCGCTTGTCGGGTCTCCGGACATCGATTGGCTCGAGCTCGGGCTCGGGCGTCACCCGATAGGCTGCGCGGGTGGCCTGGGATTTCTCGACGGACCCCGAGTTCCAGCTGAGCCTCGACTGGATGAGCTCGTTCGTGCGCGAGGAGATCTGGCCGCTGGAGACGGTGAGCGACGAGCTCGGCTGGGACGGCCTGACCCGGGCGATGGCGCCGCTGCAGGCGGCGGTGAAGGCCAAGGGGCTGTGGGCCGCCCACCTCGAGCCGGAGCTCGGCGGCCAGGGCTTCGGACAGGTCAAGCTCGGGCTGATGCACGAGATCCTCGGCACGACGCCGATCGCCCCCCTGGCCTTCGGCAACGCCGCGCCCGACTCGGGCAACTCGGAGATCATCGCGCTCGCCGGTACGCCGGAGCAGAAGGATCGCTACCTCCATCCGCTGCTGGCCGGCGACCTGAAGTCCGCCTTCAGCATGACCGAGCCGGACACTGCCGGCTCGGACCCGACGCTGCTGCGCACCTCGGCGGTCCGCGACGGCGATCACTGGGTGATCAACGGTCACAAGTGGTTCTCCTCCAACGGCTCGATCGCGGACTTCCTGATCGTGATGGCGGTGACCGATCCCGAGGCCCGCTCCCACCAGCGCGCCTCGATGTTCCTGGTCGACTCCGACACTCCGGGCGTCAACGTCATTCGCGACGTCGCGACCATGGAGCATCCTTGGGAGAGCTACGGGCGCTACGGGAACCACGCCGAGATTCGCTACGAGAACGTGCGGGTGCCGGCCGATGCCCTGCTCGGGATGCAGGGCGCCGGCTTCCTGATCGCCCAGCAGCGCTTGTACCCCGGGCGCATCCACCACTGCATGCGCTGGCTGGGGGTGGCGCGCCGCGCGTTCGACATGCTCTGCGAGCGATCGCTCTACCGTTACGCCCACGGCACCACGCTGTCCAAGCACCAGAGCGTGCAGAACTGGATCGCCGACTCGGCCGCGGAGATGCAGGCGGCGCGGCTGATGACCCTCCAGGCGGCCTGGAAGATGGACAACGAGGGGGTGGCCGCGGCCCGCCGGGAGATCGCGATGATCAAGTACTTCGGCGCGAAGGTCCTGCACGACGTGGTCGACCGGGCGGTCCAGGCCCACGGCGCCCTCGGGTATTCGACCGACCTTCCGCTGGAGGCTATGTACCGCTACGCGCGGGCCGCCCGGATCTACGACGGGCCGGACGAGGTCCACCGCTCCTCGGTGGCCCGGCAGGTGCTGCGCGGCTACGAGGCGCCCGCCGACGAGGTGCCCACCCAGCACGTGCCGACCCGCCGCGAGGCCGCCCGCCGCAAGTTCGCCGACCTGCTCGAGGCCGTCACCGCCAACGATTGAGTGTGATCGCGTGTGATCGCCAGGGGGCGATCACATTGGGAGATCGCCCGGGGGCCGATCTCCCGGAGCAAAGTCGCAAGACATCCGCTCTCTTACACTGTCTTTCATGACCGCCGTGCCCGAAAAGATCCTGCTGGCCGCCCCGCGCGGGTATTGCGCGGGGGTTGACCGCGCCGTGCAGACGGTCGAGCGCGCGCTCGAGCTCCACGGGGCGCCGGTTTACGTGCGCAAGGAGATCGTCCACAACAAGCACGTGGTCGAGCAGCTGCGCGAGCGGGGTGCGGTGTTCGTCGATTCCGAGACCGAGGTGCCCGAGGGCGCGACGGTGGTGTTCTCCGCCCACGGTGTCGCCCCCAGCGTGCATGCCAACGCGCTGGACCGCGCGCTCAACACCATCGACGCCACCTGCCCGCTGGTCACCAAGGTCCATGTCGAGGCGAAGAAGTTCGCCGCGGAGGGCTACACGATCGTCCTGGTCGGCCACGCCGGCCATGAGGAGGTCGAGGGGACGATGGGAGAGGCGCCGGAAAACATCGTCCTGATCGAGAACGAGCACGACGTCGACCGCCTCGAGGTGGAGGATCCCAGCAAGGTCGCCTACATCTCGCAGACCACGCTCTCGGTCGATGAAACGCGCACGATCATCAACCGGCTGCGCCAGCGGTTCCCGGCGATCGTCGGGCCTCGGACCGACGACATCTGCTACGCGACCACCAACCGTCAGGCGGCGGTCAAGCAGCTGGCGCGGCAGTGCGACCTCGTGCTGGTGATCGGCTCGCGCAACTCCTCGAACTCCAACCGCCTGGTCGAGGTCGCCCGCGAGCACGGCGCTGACTCCCACCTGATCGACAACGAGGGTCAGGTGTGCGAGGAGTGGCTTGCCGGCAAGGCCGTCGTCGGGATCACCTCGGGGGCGAGCGCACCCGAGGAGCTCGTGCAGCGGCTCGTGGCGTTCTTCCGGGCCCGAGGCACCGAAGACATCGAGGAGCTCGAGGTTGTGCAGGAGGACGTCCGCTTCATGCTGCCGAAGGTCATCCGCCAGGCGATGGCGGCGGCCTCCGCTTAGAACGGTTCGGCGCCCTGCGCACGCTGGTCGTCTCCGACCTGCATCTCGGCCTGCGCTGCGGACGGGACCTGCTGCGCGACGCGGATCGGCGCACCCGCCTGCTGCAGGCGCTGGGTGACGTCGACCGCCTGGTGCTGCTCGGCGACCTGCTCGAGCTCCGTCAAGGCCCGGTGCGCGATGCCCTGGGCGCCGCGGCGCCGGTGCTAACCGAGATCGGGGAGGCGCTCGGTGCCGGTCGTCAGGTGGTCGTGGTTCCCGGTAACCACGACCACCATCTGCTCCATGCCTGGCTGCAGCGCACCGCCCGCGGGGGTCCGCCGCCGCCGCTCGGGCTCGACTCCGCCGTCGACTGGCGCGCGGGAGAGCCGCTGGGCGCCGTCGCCCGCGCGCTGGGGCCGGTCGACGTCGAGGCCCGCTACCCCGGCGTCTGGCTCCGCGACGGCGTGTACGCCATACACGGCCACTACAGCGACCGCCACACCACGATCCCGATGTTCGAGCGGCTCGGCGCGGGCGCCATGGCCCGGCTGTTGGGCCAGCCGGCCGCCGAGGCCCGGGGCGCCGAGGACTACGAGGCCGTGCTCGGACCGATCTACGCGTGGCTGCACGCGGTCGCCCAGGGCGGGGGCCCGGACCGGCGCCGCAGCAGCACCGGCGAGTCGGCGGGCGCCTCGGCGCGCCTCTGGCGAGAGCTGAGGCGTGGGACGCGCCGGGGTGGGTGGCGCCGCCGGGCGCTGATGATGGGGTTCCCGGTGGGGATCGCGGCGCTCAACCGCGCCGGCCTCGGTCCGCTGACCCGGGACATCGACGGCGCGGCGTTGCGGCGGGCCCCACTGCTGGCGCTGGATGAAGTTCTGCGCTGCCTGGGCATCGACGCCGAGTCGGTGATCTTTGGACACACGCATCGCGCCGGGCCCCTGCCGAGCGACAATCCCGGCGAGTGGCGCTCGGCCACCGGCACGCGTCTGCTCAACACCGGCTCGTGGACCCACGAGCCCGTGTTTCTCGGCCGTGACCCGCGTTCCAGCCCCTATCGCCCCGGATTCGCGGTCAGCCTCTCCGACCCTGGTCCACCGGAGCTCGTGAACCTCTTGGACTAGGCCAGACCCGGGGTGAAGCAGGTGGCGTGGCAGATCACGCCCGGGCTGAGCTCGAGTTCCAGTTCACCGGCGGCGCTGCGCTCGTGCGAGACCAGCTCGTAGGCGCCGGGATGAGTGATGGCCAGCTCGCATCCGTTGACCCGGACCGACCCGCTTCCGTCCAGCACGGCCCACACGCCGCCCGCCTCGTAGGGACCGCCGTAGGCGCCCTCGACGTCGTCGCTCTGGAGTGCCAGCAGCGCTCCCGGCTCGTCCTCGGGCCGGATCGGCGCCAGTGTGTCCGCCTGGATCCCCAGCAGCTCCTGGATCGCCACCTCGGTCTCCGTGTAGGCGCCCTCGCCATAGTGGTAGTCGAATAGCAGCCCCTGCTGGTTGAACAGGTAGCGCGCGGGCCAGCCCAGATTCCCGTACTCGTCCCAGACCTCGAGCTTTTCGTCCACTACCACGGGGTAGGGCACCTCCAGCCGGGCCACCGCGGCGTGGACCGCCTCGGGATCGGCGGATGGGGCGAAGCCCGACGAATGGACGCCGATCACCCGCAGTCCGGCGTCGGCGTAAAGCTCGTGCCAGGCGCGCAGGTAGGGGAGCGTCCGGATCGAGTTGGGCCGGCAGAAGTCCCAGAACTCGATCAGCACCGGGCGGCCGATCTGCTGATCCATCCGCAGCGCCGCAGTGTTGACCCAGGGGAGCTTGGGGGGAAACGCGGGGGCGTAGATCGGTTCGGCCGGCGCCCGCACGGCGCTGGATAGTAGATGCCTGCCGCCCGTAGCCCGACTAAGCTTCGACCAGGCCGCGGCGGATCGCGTAGCGGACGAGCTCGACGCGGTCGCGCATGCCGAGCTTGCGCAGCACGTTGGCTCGATGGGACTCGATCGTCTTCTCGGAGAGGTGAAGGATCTCGGCGATCTGCGCGTTCGTATGGGCCTCGGCGATCAGCTTCACCACCTCCTCCTCGCGCGGGGTGAGGGGGTCGGTGGGGCCCTGGGACCCGTCGGCCAGCCACTGCCGGATGATCGAGCGCTGGGCGCTGTTGGTGAGGAACGCCTCGCCGCGGATGACCGCGCGAACGGCGCCGACCAGATCCTGGTCGGCCGCGTGCTTGAGCACGTAGCCCGAGGCCCCAGCCTTCAGCGCGTCGAACAGATAGTGCTCATCGTCGTGCATCGAGAGCATCAGGACGCGCGTCTCGGGCCGGTGCGAGCGGATCTCCCGCGCCGCCTGCAGGCCCGTCATCCGCGGCATGCTGACGTCGAGGATGCACAGCCCGGGGCGGGTCAGCAGCGCCTGCTCGACCGCCTCGATGCCGTCGGAGGCCTCGGCCACGACGTGGAGGTCAGGTTGGCGCTCGAGCAGTAGCCGGATGCCGGCCCGGACGATGCCGTGATCGTCGGCCACCAGGATGCGCGCGGTCGGGCTCACGCGATCGTCAGCTCGACGCGGGTTCCCTGGCCCTGGTCCGACCAGATCGAGAGTTGCCCGCCGGCCAGCAGGGCGCGCTCGCGCATGCCGGAGAGTCCGAGCCCGCCCTTACGGCTTCCGGCGAACCCGCGGCCGTCATCGCTGATCCTGAGAATCGTCCGTCCGATGAACGACAGCTCCACCTCGACGCGATGGGCCTGGGCGTGCTGGGCGATGTTGGACAGGCTCTCCTGGGTCACGCGGTAGATCACCAGTTGCTGCTCGGGAGTCAGGCGCGGCAGCGTTCCCCGCGAGTTGAAGACGGCGTCGATCCGCGACTGATCGGCGAAGTCGCGGACCTGGCTGTGCAGAGCGGGAATCAATCCGTGATCGTCGAGCACCGAGGGCCGAAGCTGGCGGGCCAGCGTCAAGAGCTCCTCCATCGCCTGGCCGGACAGCCGCTTGGTCTCGGTGAGCTCGCGGCGCAGTTCGGGGGGCGCGTGCTCAATCGACGCCTGCAGCCGCAGCGACACCGCCGTCAGCGCCTGGTTGACCTCGTCGTGCAGATCCTGGGCGATTCGGCGGCGCTCGCGCTCCTGCGCCTCGATCGCCGCCCGACCCGCCTGTCGGCGCTCGGCCTCGAGCCGGGCGATCATGCGCTGAAAGGCCACGTCCAGCCGATGGACCTCCGAGCTCTCGGAGTTCGGGGGGATGGCAGCCGGCGAGTCGGCATCGGCGAGATCGAGGTGCTCCATCGCCGAGATCATCTGGTCGAGCGGCGCAAAGCGCCGGCGCAGCAGCACCCAGTTGCCGAGCAGGGTGGCGATCAGGGCCAGCCCGAACACGAGCATCTCGCGTCCCCGCGTCACGTTGGTGGTGTGCGCGTCGACCGCGACCGTGGCCACGAGCACGGTGGCTGCCACCAACAGTAGGTTGACGGCGAGGACTTGGGCGAGGAGCGAGCGCGGCTTCATCGGGTTCCACGGTGACCGGCATCTGGCGTTTCGATGAGCATCGGTTGCCCAAGGTCGGCCGAGATGGGGTCTTCACCCCATATCGGCCAAGTTCGCTGCCGCCGATACCCCCGATGCAAGCCCTCCACGACTTCCCTAAACGACAGCACGGGCAGCGGGCTTGCCGGACGAAGATTGGGTCTCGCTTGGTGGGGCATCTCCTCTCGGGGGAGGTGCCCCACACAAGCTCTGCGCTCGGAGACGTTGGAGCTATACTCTTTGAAGTATTGAATCCCGAGTGCCTTTAAGGAGTTTCCAGCGATGAGTCCGTCCGGAGCTGAAGTCCTCCGCCAGATCAAGAGCCGGATCGATGAAGTGGATCCGGCCGTCGTGCGCGAGCAGGTCTCCAACGGCGCGGTCGTCGTCGACGTGCGGGAACCGGAGGAGTGGTCCGCCGGTCACATTCCCGGCGCCAAGCACGTGCCCAAAAGCCATCTCGAGTCCCGGATCGAGGGCGCCGCGCCGGATCGGGACCAGCACGTGATCCTGTACTGCGCGTCGGGCAATCGGTCCGCTTGGGCGGCCCGCACGCTCCTCGACGACCTCGGCTACGAGAACGTGGAATCGATGACCGGCGGCTTCACCCTGTGGAAGGACCGCGGCTACGAGGTGCAGACCCCGCGCGCGATGAGCGCCGAGCAGCGCGAGCGCTACTCGCGCCATCTGCTGCTGGCGGAGGTCGGAATCGAGGGTCAGCAGAAACTGCTCGACGCCAAGGTCCTGCTGCTGGGGGCCGGCGGGCTGGGTTCGCCGACCGCGCTGTATCTGGCCGCCGCCGGTGTCGGCACGCTGGGCATCGTCGATAACGACGTGGTCGACCTGTCGAACCTTCAGCGCCAAGTGATCCACTCGAGCGAGCGGATCGGCGTGTCCAAGGTGGACTCGGCCGAGCAGACCATCACCGCGCTGAATCCCGACGTCAAGGTCGAGAAATACGACGTTCGCCTGGGCCCCGACAACATCGTGGAGATCATCGACGGCTACGACATCATCGTCGACGGCCTGGACAACTTCCCCACGCGCTACCTGCTCAACGACGCATCCGTGCGGTTGCAGATCCCCGTGGTCTCGGCGGCGATCCTCGGCTTCGAGGGGCAGCTGTCGGTGTTCAAGCCCTACGACGGCCCGTGCTACCGGTGCCTGTTCCCGGTTCCGCCGCCGGCCGAGCTGGCCCCGTCCTGTGGCGCCAACGGCGTTCTGGGCGTCCTCCCCGGCACGATGGGGCTGCTGCAGGCCACCGAGGTGATCAAGCTGATCCTGGGCGAGGGCGAGCCGCTGATCGGCCGCCTGCTGATGTACGACGCGCTCGCCGCCCGGGTGACCGAGGTGAGGGTCCGCCGTGATCCGGAGTGTCCGATCTGCTCGCGCGAGCCGGACGAGATCTCCGACGAGGAACTCGGCGTGTTCCCGGACTACGAGGCGTTCTGCGCGGGCGCTCATTAGTGCTCTAGGGTTCGACTCATGGCCACCATCCGCATACCTCCCGTGCTGCGTGCGTCCGTCGGCGGCGAGAAGGAACTGACCGCCGACGGCGGCTCGGTCGGCGAAATCCTGCGTTCGGTCGCCGACAGCCATCCTGACACCCAGTCCCAGCTGTTCGCGCCCGACGGCGGGCTCAACCGGTACGTCAACGTGTATCTCAACGACGAGGACGTGCGCGTGCTCGACGGGCTCGAGACGTCGGTTGGCGAAAGCGACACGCTGGTGATTCTGCCGGCGATGGCCGGGGGCGCCCGCCCGTAGGACGAGCTGGTTGGGAAGATTCCCGCGTTGGACCCAAGACACGATCGCGCACCCCGGGTGTACGAAGGCCAACGGCTGCTTCGCGTTTTGGATCCCGTCCACGGTGCCCGCGAAGAGCACGAAGCTGACCAAGCCGTCCGGAGTCCAGGGCACGCTCAGGACCTTCCACCGCAACGGCCTGTTCCAGCTCACGCTGAACAACCATCCGCTGTACACGTTCAAGTTACAAGAAGCAGAAGGGCGTGGCCAACCGGGAGGGCGTCCCGAGCTTCGGTGGGGTGTGGCATGTGCTGAGGGCCTCCGCGGCCAAGGCCAAGACGCCGACCTCGACGACCACCACGGCTCCGTACACCTACCCGGCGAGGGCGAGCCGTCGCTATACTTCGTGAAGCAATGGCGGCCGAGCGCCTTCAAAACAAGCCCTGCGGGGGACGTTACGGCGACCTCATCCAGGCGATCGGGCACACGCCGCTGGTCGAGCTCAAGCGCCTCAGCCCCAAGCCGGGCGTGCGGATCTGGGCCAAGCTGGAGTCCCGCAACCCGACCGGTTCGGTCAAGGATCGCGTCGCGCGGGCCCTGATCGAGGACGCCGAGGACAAGGGCCTGATCCGGCCGGGGCAGACGATTCTCGAGCCGACCTCCGGTAATACGGGGATCTCGCTGGCCATGATCTGCGGCCGCAAGGGCTATCGGCTCAAAGTGGTTATGCCCGACAACGTCACGCAGGAGCGCACTCAGCTGTTGCAGATGTACGGCGCGGAGATCGTCTATTCGGAGGGTTCGAAGGGCTCTAACGGCGCGGTCGAGCTAGCGCTCGACATGGCCGGGAGGGACGCCTCGTACTACATGCCCTATCAGTACGGAAATCAGGCGAACCCCGACGCTCACTACAACGGAACCGCGCTGGAGATCCTCGAAGAGCTCGACGAGATCTCCGCCTTCGTGGCCGGGCTCGGGACCGGCGGCACGCTGATGGGCAACGGCCGCCGGCTCAAGGAGGAGCTGGGCGACCAGGTCAAGATCGTCGCCGCCGAGCCGATGCAGGGCGAGCCGGTCCAGGGCCTGCGCTCGCTGGAGGATGGCTTCATCCCCCCGATCATCGACCTCTCGCTGCTGGACCGAAAGATCTTCGTCACCAACAGCGACGCGATCGTCTTCACGCGCAAGCTGCTCGACGATGAGCGCCTGTTCGCGGGCGTCTCGACCGGGGCGATCGCCCGGGTGGCCGTGCGGATCGCCGGTGAGCTCGACGAGGGCAACGTCGTGTTCATCGTCGCTGACGACGGGTGGAAATATCTGTCATCGGGCATCTACACCCGACCGATCGACGAGATCGAGAATCTGGACAGCACCGTCTGGTGGTGAGCGCGGCGCGGAGCGCCGCCCCGGTCTCTCGGCGTGCGCTGCTCCAGACCTCAGGGGCAGGTCTCGCCGCGGGTTTCGCAGCGCTAGCGGCCGGGTGCGGCGCGCACTCGGCGACGCGCATCCGGACGATCTCGCCGGCCGCCCGCAGCGCGGACGTCGAAATCCTCAATCAGGTCCTCGATCTCGAGCACAGGGCGATCGCCGCCTACACCGCCGGGATCCCGCTGCTGACCGGATACGCGCAGAAGTCCGCCCAGCAGTTTCTGGCGCAGGAGCTCCAGCACGCCAACGAGCTGTTCGGCCTGATCAGGCGCCAGGACGGGCAGCCCGACAAGCCTCAACCGACCTACGACCTGGGCCGGCCGCGATCGCGTGAAGACATCTTGCAATTGCTCCACGATCTGGAGCGGGCCCAGATCAGGGGCTACCTCGCGGCGATCCCGGAGGTGAGCCCCGGAACCGTCAAGTCCGCGCTCGGGGCCATTCTGGGCAGCGATGCGCAGCACGTCGCGCTGCTGCGAGCGGCCCTGGGCGCCGTGCCCCTCGCGGGGGCGTTTGTGACGGGCAACGAGTAGGAACCTTGGTCCGACCGGCCGATCTGAGTCGTCGAGAGATCGTCACCCAGGCGGTCGTGTTCGGGGCCGCCGCGATCGGCGCCGGCGCGACTTCGCCGCCGGCCGCAGGCGCCAGCACCACTTCCAGCACTTCGCCGGGCCCTGCGCCGCCGAGTGATGAGGTGATCATCGGCGTTCTGGTGTCGGTGGAGTTGCTGAGCGAGTACGTGTACCTGCGGGCGCTGCGCTCCGGCAAGCTCTCGGGGCGCTCGCATCGCGTGGCCCGGCAGATCGCCGCGCACGAGCGCGCGCACGCCCGGGCGCTGTCGGCCGAGCTGCCGGCGCTGGGGGGCTCACCTCCGGGCGGCCCGAATAGCGACGCCGACGCCAAGGCGAGGCTGTTGCCGCATCACGTCAACGTCCAGTTCGACAAGCTGCGCACCGATCGGGACTGGCTGCGGCTGATGCTCAGCGTCGAGGACGTGCTCGAGCGCAACTACCACCAGGCCCTGTTTCAGCTGCGACGGGCCGGGCTGCTCCGGCTGGCCACCGGGATCTACGCCAGCGAGGCCCAGCACTCGGCGGTGCTCGGCGTCCTGCGTCACCCCGGGGACATCAAGAAGGCCGTGCCCAGCGCCTTCGTGAACGGAACTTGAGCGCGTCAGGAATGCAGGGCTCGGCGCAGGCCGGTCGAGCGGGCCAGACGGAACGAGCGTGCGCCTGGATCATGCCGGAACGAGCGAGCCGCCTGGGAGCCGCGCAGAGCGTTGTAGAACGGGCTCTCCGGAACGGTGAGGCGGACGACCGCGCGCGCGACGATGGCGTTCGCCACCGCTGCCTCATCGACCACGTACATCCCGTCGGACAGCAGCTGCCTGAGCAATCTGAGTCGTGATCTCATGGACGCTCTATCGGCAACCGGGTGAGTGGAGTTGAGAATTCTGGCCGCAACCTCGACACGGCCTAAACGTCGCTCCGCCGGCCAGGGTCCGCGCACTCGACTGGTAGCCTCGCGGAACATGCGAATCGCCCGGGAGCTGTTCGACGAGATGGTCGCTCACGCGCGTGAGGACTCGCCGAACGAGTGCTGCGGAATGGTGGCGACGCGGGGCGGCGAGGCGGTCAAGGTGTACCGCGCGACCAACGCCGCCGCCAGCCCGCTGCGCTACGAGATCGACGGGGCGGAGCAGTACCGGATCCAGATGGCGATCGACGACCAGGATCTGGAGCTCGGGGCGATCTACCACTCGCACACCCGCAGCGAGCCGGTTCCCTCACAGACCGACATCAACCTCGCCTTCTATCCCGAGGCGCTGTACGTGATCGTCGGCCTGGCCAACGGCGACGCCGAAGTGCGGGCGTACAAAATCGGCAACGGACAGGTGACAGAGGCCGACTTGGAAGTGGACTGATGGCGAAGCACGGCGCCGTCTCCGAGCCGCTGATCTGTCCGAGCTGCGGCTCGACGCACGCGCCGGAGGAGCGTTTCTGCCGTTCCTGCCACGTGCCCCTCGTCCACCCTTCGGTGCGCGGCCAGCCCGTACCGGTCGACGAGCGCCACGAGCGCGCCCGCAAGATCAAGCCCCAGCTCGCCGAGGGGTCGCTCGTCCGGGTGGCCGGCGCGCGCAATCAGGCCGAGGCCGAATTCATCCAGGGCATGCTGCTCGAGGAGGGGATTCCCAGCATGCTCAAGCGAAGCGCCGGCTTCGACGTCCCGGATTTTCTCGCGGCCGGTCCCCGCGATGTGCTGGTGCCCCAAACCGGCCTGCCCGCCGCCCGCGAAGTTTTGCTCCAGGCGGAGATCATCGACGACGTGCCCCCGGTGGCCGTGGTGAATCCGGGACGGCTGATGCTCGGCCTGCTGGCGGCGCTGGTCGTCGGTGCCCTCGTCGTCTGGCTGTTCACGCTGATCGTGCACCAATAGGATGAAGCCGTGAACCTCTGGGGACGCATTTTCGCCAGGTTCTATGACCGCTTCATGGCGGCGACCGAGGACGCCGGTCTGGCGCAGCGCCGCCGCACGCTGCTGAGCGCGGCGCACGGATCGGTGATCGAGATCGGAGCGGGGACGGGGGCGAACCTGGCTCGATACCCCGCCGGGCTGACCGAGGTCGTGCTGGTGGAACCCGAGCAGCCGATGGCCGAGCAGCTGCAGCAGCACCTCGGGCGGATCGCCTCGCCGGTGCGGATCGTGCAGGCTCCTGCGGAAGCGATCCCGGTCCCCGATCACAGCTTCGACTTCGCCGTGGCCACGCTGGTGCTGTGCACCGTCCGCGACCCGCAACAGGCGCTCTCCGAGCTCCGGCGCGTACTCAAGCCCGGCGGTCGGCTGTTGTTTCTCGAGCACGTCCGGGCCGAGGATCCTAGCGTGGCGAAATGGCAGGACCGGCTCCATCCGCTGTGGCTGCGGATCGGGCACGGCTGCCACTGCAACCGCTCGACGCTGGAGGAGATCCGCGCCAGTGGCTTCATCGTCGAGTCGGTCGAGCACGGGCGCTTGCCGAAGGCGGCGCCGATCGTCAAGCCGATGATCGCCGGCGTCGCCAGTGCGCCGGCTTGATCGCCGAGCGCTACTTGGCCCAGCTCCTCATGGGGCCACCGGCCCGCGACCCGGTCGCCGTGGCCGAGCGCCTGCTGGCCGTCCAGGGCCAGGATGGCCGCGGCGTCCGGCTCGCCGTCCGGGCTCGGACCCAGGGTCTGACCGCGGCCGACTTCGATCGCGCGCTCACCGAGGAGCGCACGTTGCTGATCACCTGGTGCAACCGCGGCACGCTGCATCTGATCCGCCGCGAGGACTACCCGCTGCTGGCCCAGCTGACCATGCCCCCCGTGGTCACCGCGAACGCGCGTCGGCTGGAGCAGGAGGGCGTCACGCCCGGGGCGGCCGAGCGCGGGGTGGGCGTAATCGAACGAGCCCTCGCCGAGGAGGGACCGCTGACTCGCGCGCAGCTCGGCGAGCGCATCGCCGCCGCCGGCGTGCGCACCGAGGGACAGGCCCTGCTGCACCTGCTGGTGCTGGCCTGCCTGCGCGGGGTGGCGATCCGGGGGCCGATGATCGGGCGCCAGCACGCCTACGCACTCGTGCACGACTGGCTGGGACCACAGTCCGCACCAGCCGAACGCGACCGGGCCCTGGCCGAGCTCGCCCGGCGCTACCTGCGCGGACACGCTCCGGCCGAGGATCGCGACCTGGCCAAGTGGGCGGGGCTGCCGCTGCGCGACGCCCGCGCCGGCCTTCGAGCAATCGCGGGCAAGCTGCATGAGCGCTCGGACGGCCTGCTCGAGCTGGCCAGCGCGCCCAACCAGCCGCCCGAGGCGATGCCGCCGCCGCGACTGCTGGGAGCATTCGACCCGATCCTGCTGGGCTGGCGCGCGCGGGACTTTGTCGTCGGCCGCCACGGGCCCGCGGTCATGATCGGAGGGATGTTCGTGGCCTTCGCGCTGGTGGGCGGCCGCGCCGCCGGGTTGTGGCGAATCGAGCGGGGGAAGGTCTCGATCGAGCCGTTTCACCGGCTCGCGGCAGGCGATCGCCGCGCGCTGCAGGCCGACGGCGACGACGTGATCCGCTACCTCGGTCTCGATGGCCTATCGCGTTGAGGCGCCGGCGAGTCGGGCCAGGTGAGAGCGCCAGGCGCCCTCGGTGTGGACCAGCGAGCGCCCGCGGAAGGCCTTGGCCAGGGCCCCTCGCGGACCTTGGGGGTGCAGGCGACAGGCGAACTGCGCGGCGGCCAGCTCTCCCTCCTCGCGGGCAAGCAGGTCGATCACGGTCCCACCCAGCAGCGCCGCGTCGCGAATGCCCGGGGGAAAGCTGGGTCGCCGGCCCTCGCGTAAACGGCGGGCGATCGCCGGGCGGGCGTGGGCGGTCTGGCCGCAGAACCATCGCGCCGATCCGTCGAGCAGCCAGGCCCAGCGCAGCTCGACGGCCGGGCGGGCCGGGCTCATCCGCCGCGGCAGCTGGTGGTTGTTCTCGACGATCACCCGCCGGGTGTACAGCGCGGCCGCGCTCAACGCCAGCATCTCCCCCGAGCCGGCGACTTTCGAGGCCCGGGCCATCAGCGTCTGCGTGGTAAGGACATGCAGCTCCTCGCGACCGGCCCAGCCGGCGACGTACCGGCGCGCGGCGGGCGCCGTGGTGAGCCACCTGACCGGGAGCAACGGGTTGGCCATGGTCAGCGAGGCGACGCTGGTGTGGAGCACGACGGTCAAGTCCTCCACCGTCCGGGGGAACAGCGGGGAGAGCCGGTCGCGCGTGTGCTCGAGCGAGTCGAGCACCTGCGCGGCATCATCTATATGGGCCGAGTCATGCCTCGCGCGGAATGACGGCGAGACCGACTCGACCCACGGCATCTGATGTCAACCCGGGCTGAGACGCCGGTGGGCGCAGCGGGCCGTGGGCCGACGCTGCGCCCGGCACGCCTCAGACGAGGACGGGCTGGCGATCGGAGGCGATTCCGGCGATCTCCTCCGAGGCTCGCTCGAACTCGTCGTCGGACAGAACCGGCGTCCCTTCGAACGGGAGGTCGCGGGTCAGCTCCAGCCACGAGCGACATCCGCCGTACTCGTCGCGCACCTTGACCGTGACCGGACGCGGGATCCGGTAGGTACGCAGCAGGATCACGTGGAGCGGGTGCCGGCGTTTCCAGGCCAGCCGCTTCTCGGCGTAGTCGGGCGTCCAAACGTAGAACGGCGACAGCGCGTCGACGGCGCGGCGATCGGTGACCGTGAAGTGCGCGGCCACCTCGGCCCAGGCGCGAATCCGCACCCGGTCCGGCTGCGAGATCTCGCCTTCGCGGAGCATCGCCTGCGGCGGCGGCTCGCCGTCGCTCCAGACCCCCTCCTCCAAGGCTCGTGAGAGCTCGGGGCGGTGGGATTCGCGGACGAGATCGGCCCGCTGGTGGTCGAACGTGGGGTACAGGAAGAAGCGTTCGTATTCGAGTTTGAAGTGTTTGTCGGGCTCGCGAATACCGCCCTTGCGAAGGGTCAGGAGCTGCTCGCCTTCGGCGAGAGCCCGCACGGTCACGGCCCATTCTTTGAAAGCAATCGGCATGTAGTCAGGT
>JALYXK010000302.1 GCA_030947145.1 Actinomycetota bacterium | reverse complement strand
CGGGCCGCCTCCTCCGGCTGGTCGGGAGACTGCAGGATCAGTCCGCAGCGAGCCGACGGGCTAAATACAACAGCGCGATCAGCGACTTCGAGTCCTGGCACTCGCCGAGGGCTTCGTCGAGGCGCTCCAGCGGCCAGGGAACGATCTCGATGCGCTCGTTCTCCTCGGGCTCGGCTCCGCTCGCGGTGACCGAGAGATCGGTGGCCAGATAGAGCCACACGCGCTCGTCGCTGAACCCCGGGCTGGTGTAGAAAACGAAGATCTCCTCCCACTTGGCCGCCTGCTTGCCGATCTCCTCCACCAGTTCGCGCTGGCCGGCCTGCAGCGGTGATTCTCCGAGGACGTCGAGTTTGCCCGCCGGAATCTCCAGCGACGCGTTGCGGCCCGCCGCCTCCCGCGGCTGCCGGGTCAGCCACACGTGCTCGGAGTCGACCGCGAGGACCCCGACCGCCCCCGGGTGCCACACCTTCTCGCGCGAGACTTCCTCGCCGTCCTGGTGGCGGAAACGCTCGGTCCCCGCGGTGATGATCTTCCCGCGCCACTCGATCTGCTCGCCGACCCGTTCGAACTCGCTCATCTCACGTCCAGGCCCGCGGCCGCGCCGCCGGGCAGGGCGGAGGCCGGCTGGGGTTCGGCCGCCGCCCGTAGCAGGGCAATCGCCACCTCGAACATGCCCTCGAGCGCGTCGACGCTCACCCGCTCGTCGGGCTGATGGGCGCGTTCGGTGCCGTTGGCCAGATTGGCACAGGCAAAGCCGGCGGCCTCAAAAGCGTTGGCGTCCGAGCCGCCGCCGGTGGCGATCAGGCTGGGCGCGTATCCACAGTCCAGCAGCGCCCGCTGCGCGAGCTCGACGTGGGTGGCCCGTGGCCTGAGGCGATAGCCCTTGAACATCCGCTGCACCGTCACGTCGAGGTCGCATTCGCCCGCGTCGGCGGCATCTTGGAAATGGTCGACCACCTCGGTCACGACCGCCTCGACGCGCTCGTCGCGCAGACTGCGGACCTCTCCCTCGATCCGGCATGTCTCCGGCACGACGTTGGCCGCGGTGCCGCCGGAGATGGTGCCGATGTTGGCTGTCGTCTCCGCGTCGAGCCGGCCCAGCCGGAGGCTGGCGATCGCTCGGGCCGCGGCGGCGATCGCGCTGCGGCCGTCTTCGGGCCGTAGACCGGCGTGGGCGGCACGCCCGCGGATCTCGGCGGTGATCCGGTGATAGGTCGGCGAGGCGACCACGATCTCCCCGATCGGCGAGGCGTGATCGAACACGTAGCCGAAGCCGCTGTGCAGCCTGGAGACGTCGAATCCCTTGGCGCCGTGGAGCCCGTTCTCCTCCGAGACGGTGAACAACAGCTCGAGGCCGACGGGGGGCGGCTGGGGGGAGTTGTGCAGCCGCCGGGCCAGCTCGAGCAGCACCGCGATCGCCGCCTTGTTGTCGGCGCCCAGGATGGCTGGGTTGGCGTTCTCCCAGCCGCCGTCGACGAGAACGGGGGCCACCGGCGCCAAGGGCGGAACCGTGTCCATGTGCGCGCACAGCATCACGCTCTCCGAGCCGGCCCCCGGGATTCGGGCGTAGAGGTTGCCGGCGTCCGCTTGCGCCCGCGGGCCGGCGTCGTCCTCCACGACGTCGAGCCCGATGCCGCGCAGCTCGGCGGCCACCCGGTCCGCGCAGGGGCGCTCGTGCCCCGACGGGCTCTCGATCTCGCACAACGCCACGAACGTCTCGTTCAGACGCGCGCGCTCGAGCTCGGTGGCCCGCCTCACGAGGCGGGAAGGGACCCCTCGGCCATGCCTTCCCCGCCGGCAGCGACCTGGCCCTCGGCCACGTCCTGCCCCTCGGCCCGGGTCAGCGCGGCACCGACGAACTCCCGGAACAGCGGTGCCGGCCGCTCGGGCCGGGACTTGAACTCCGGGTGGTACTGCGAGGCGACGTAGAACGGGTGCGCGGAGCGCTCGAGCTCGATCACCTCGACCAGGCGCTCGTCGGGCGAGGTCCCCGAAGCACGCAGGCCCGCCGATTCCAGACCCTTGCGCAGGTGGTTGTTGACCTCATAGCGGTGACGATGGCGCTCGTAGACGACCGCCTCGTCGTAGAGCTCGCGGACCCGGCTGCCTTCGTGCAGCTTGATCGGGTCGGCGCCCAGGCGCATCGTGCCGCCCATGTCGGCGATCTCCTTCTGCTCGGGCAGCAGGTCGATTACCGGGAACGGCGTCTCCGGATCCATCTCGGTGGAGTTGGCGCCCTCCATGCCCGCGACGTGGCGGGCGAACTCGCTGACCGCCACGTGCATGCCGAGGCAGATGCCCAGGTAGGGAATCCCCTGCTCCCGCGCGATCTGCGCCGCGCGGATCTTGCCCTCGAACCCGCGACCGCCGAACCCGCCCGGGATCAGGATCCCGTCGGCCGCCCGCAGCGACGCGGCCACCTCGGGCCGGCCGACCGACTCCGAGTCGACCCAGTCGAGTTCGACCTTGCAGTCGTGGTGCACGCCGGCATGCCGGAGCGACTCGGCCACCGACAGATAAGCGTCGGCGAGCTTCACGTACTTGCCGACCAGCGCGATCCGGACGGTCCGGGTCGATGCGCCGGCCCGGCGGGTGATCTCCTCCCAGCCGGCGAGATCCGGCGCGGGGGCCTCGATCCCGAAGTGCTCGGAGAGGATGAAATCGTCGACGCCCTCCTGGTGGAAGACGAGCGGTACCTGGTAGATGTCGGAGACGTCGTAGGCCGAAACGACCGCCTCGGTGGGGAGGCTGGCGAACAGCGCGATCTTCTTGCGGATGTCCGTCGAGAGCACCGACTCGGAGCGGCAGACGACCATGTCGGGCGCGATTCCGATTCGCCGCAGTTCGTTGACCGAGTGCTGCGTCGGCTTCGTCTTGAGCTCGCCGGCGTGCCCGATGTAGGGCACCAGTGTCAGGTGGATGAACATGCACCGCCGCCGCCCGACGTCGACCGGGAATTGGCGGATCGCCTCGAGGAACGGCAGCGACTCGATGTCGCCGACCGTGCCGCCGATCTCGGTGATCACGAAGTCGACGTCGCTGGAGTCGGCCATCAAGCGGATCCGGTGCTTGATCTCGTCGGTGATGTGCGGCACGACCTGAACCGTCGCGCCGAGGTAGTCACCGCGACGCTCACGGCGGATCACGGTGTTGTAGATCCCGCCCGCGGTGACGTTCGACGAGCGACTGGTGTTGGCGTCGGTGAAGCGCTCGTAGTGACCTAGATCCAGGTCGGTCTCGGCGCCGTCCTCAGTAACGAACACCTCGCCGTGCTGAAACGGCGACATCGTCCCGGGGTCGACATTGATGTACGGATCGAACTTCTGCAGCTGGACGTCGAGTCCTCGCGCCACTAACAGCCGACCGATCGACGCTGCCGAGATCCCCTTGTCCAGCGAGGAGACGACCCCGCCGGTGATGAAGATGAAGCAGGTCTCGCCTGAGAATTCAGTTTGGCCGTGGCGGGGG
>JALYXK010000301.1 GCA_030947145.1 Actinomycetota bacterium | reverse complement strand
GAAATTAGAGGTCATGTAGGCGGTCGTGAGCCGGCTGCGCGCCTCGGGTTGGAGCTCGTAGATCAGCGTCTGGTTGAGGATGTGCTGGCCCTGAATGCCCAGATCGATGACGGCGATCCCCACGATCAACAGGGGCACGCTGGTCGAGCCGAGGGCCAGCAGGCCCCAGCCGAGCGCGATCGCCGCGAGGAACATTCCGGTGGCAAAGCTCGCGCCGCCCCGGTCGGCCGCCCGCCCGGCCGCCTGGGCCGCTACGGCGCCGGCCAAGCCGGCGAGCCCGAACAGCCCGATCACGCCCTCGCTGTAGGAGAACGGAGGCCGTGAGAGCAAGAATGCCAGGGTGGTCCAGAGCACGGAGAAGCTGGCCATCCCCAGGCCGCCGTAGACCATCCGCAGGCGCAGCAGTGGCTCGTCTCTGACCAGGGTCCACACCGACGCCAGCAGGCGCGGGTAGGACGTCTCGCCGGTGGGCGGAACCTGCGGCAGCGCTCGCCACAGGGCGGCGGCCAACACGAGCATCGCCACCGCCGCGACCCCGAAGACGCTGCGCCAGCCGGTGAGCTCGGCCAGCAGACCGCTGAACGTCCGGGCCACGAGGATCCCGATCAGCAGCCCGCTCATCACCTGTCCGACCACCCGCCCGCGCTCCTCCTCGGAGGCCAGCGTGCTGGCGAACGGCACCAGCACCTGGGCGATCGTGGAGGTCACCCCGATTACGCCGATCGCCACCGCCAGCAGCGCCAGACCGGGGGCCAGGTCCGCGGCGAACAGGCCGAGAGCGCAGACGATCAGCATCCGCGAGACGAGCTTGCGCCGGTCCAGTAGATCGCCCAGCGGCACCAGCAGCACGAGCCCGGCCGCGTAGCCGATCTGCGATGCCGTCACCAGCAGGGCGGCGGTCGAGGAGGACGTGTGCAGCGTGCCGGCGATCTGATGCAGCAGCGGCTGGGCGTAGTAGAGGTTGGCCACCGCGGCGCCGCTGGCCACGGCGAGCAGTAGCACCAGCGAGCGCGGCATCCGGCGCTCGCCGCTCTCGGGCGGATTTGCTCACCCCGTCCAATATAGGCGGAGGCCCCGGGCAGGCGAGGCGGTCCTGAGCCGTCCCCCGCCCCTAGAGCAGGCTCCCGCCGGGCGGCACGATCCACAGCTGCGGCGCCAGATCCCGAACCGCGTCCGGGTCGAGCTCGCCAACGGTGGCGACGCCTTCGCGCTCGAGCTCCATCGTCAGCTGGCGCCACGCCCGGGCCACCGGGGCGACCCGGGTCGTGGGTCCGAAGCCGACGGCGGCTCGCAGCTCGTCAGCCCGCCCCCGGGCATGCGCCACGGTCATCTCGCCGAACGGCATATAGGCGCCGTCGACGTACAGGGTCTGCGCCAAGATCTCCTTGACCTTCGCGTCGGTCATCGGCTCTGGCTCGGTCATTCGATCATCCTCCCATGGTCCGTGCGGCCACGGCCGCCTGGCCGTAGGAGATTCCGCCGTCGCCGACCGGCAGCCGTTCCGGAATCAGCACCCGCAGTCCCTCGCTGTGCAGCCCGGCGGTGACCGCCTCGAGCAGGCGGCGGTTCTGAAACACCCCACCGGACAACACGACGACATCGGTTTCGTGCGTCGAGGCGGCGAGCACACACGACTGCACGGTCCCGTCGGCGATCGCCGCGTGAAACCGCGCCGCGACCACCCCGACCGGAGTCCCCGCCTCCACGTCGGCGAGCACCGACAACACCGTCTCGCGCGGATCCAGGACGAAACCGTCGACCCCCAGCGATAAGGCGATCGGGTAGGCGCCGCGCTCGTTTGGATCACACGCCGCCTCGAGCTCGATCGCCGCCTGGCCCTCGTAGTTCACCACGGCCCGCAGCCCGCACAGCGCGGCGATCCCGTCGAACAGGCGACCCATCGAGGTGGTCACCGGTGCGCTGAAGCCGCTGTGCGCAAGCCGGGCGACCTGGCCCCACACCCCCCCATCGACCTGACCCCGCAACGCCGGCGGCAGCGGCGGCGGCCCCCCGAGCGCCACCGAAAGCCACGCGCAGGCCATCCGCCAAGGCGCGCGGATCGCCTGGGCGCCGCCCGGCAGCCGGGCCGGCAGCAGCATTCCGGCGCGCTCGAATCCGGCGATGTCTCCGTGGAGGAACTCGCCGCCCCACACCGTCCCGTCGGACCCGTACCCGGTGCCGTCGAAGATCGCTCCGACCGCCGGGCCGGGCTCCCCATGCTCGGCCAGGCAGGCCGCCATGTGGGCGTGGTGGTGCTGCACCCCGATCAGGGCCACCCCTGTTCGCTCGAGCGCATACTTGGTCGAGAGGTACTCGGGGTGGAGATCGTGGACGACGATTTCGGGCGCCACCGCGAACAGCGTCTTGAAGTGCTCGATTCCCTGTTCGAAGGAGCGCAGCGTCTCGTAGTTCTCCAGGTCGCCGATGTGATGCGAGACCCAGGCGCGCTCGCCCTTGCCCAGGCAGAAGGTGTTCTTGAGCTCGGCCCCACAGGCCAGCAGGTGCGCGCTCGTGCCCCTCCCGGGGAGCGGCAGGCTGGCGGGCACGTAGCCGCGCGAGCGTCGCAGCATCGCCGACCTCGGGCGCCCGGCGACCGTCACCACTCGGAGCACGGAGTCGTCGGTGCGCGTCTGGATCGGCCGGTCGTGGATCAGGAACAGATCGGCGATCCTCGCCAGCCGCTCGCGGGCGTCCTCATCGTGGTAGGCGATCGGCTCGTCCGAGACGTTGCCGCTGGTCAGCACCAGCGCGCTCACCCCGAGTCCGGTCAGATCGGCCAGCAGCAGGTGATGCAGCGGCGAGTACGGCAGCATCACCCCCAGTTCGCGGGCCTCGGGCGCGACGGAACGCGCGACCGAAGCGGCGTCGGAGCGCGAGGCGAGCACGATCGGCCGTTCGGGCCCGGTCAGCAGCTTTCGCTCCAGCGCCCCGAGCCCCACCAGCGCCCCGGCCGCCGGCACCGACGCCACCATCAGGGCGAAGGGCTTGTCCTCCCGGTGTTTGCGGGCTCGCAGTCGCGCGACCGCGCCCTCGTCGTCGGCGCGGCAGGCCAGGTGGTACCCGCCGATCCCCTTGATCGCCAGGATCCGGCCGTCCCGCAGCGCCGCGGCGGCCTCGGCGACCGCGTCGGTGCCCTCGCCCGACCGAACCGGCGTGGCGCCGCCCGACCGAACCGGGGTGGCGCCGCCCGACCGAACCGGCTCACCGTCGCGATCGACCAGCTCGACCGACGGCCCGCAGACCGGGCACGCGTTCGGCTGCGCGTGGAAGCGGCGGTCGGAGGGATCGTCGTACTCGGCGCGGCAGCGCGCACACATGGCAAAGCCGGCCATCGTGGTCAGCGGCCGGTCGTAGGGCACCCCGCAAACGATGGTGAACCGGGGACCGCAGTTGGTGCAATTGGTGAGCGGGTAGCGAAAGCGCCGGTCGGAGGGATCGAACAGCTCCCGCAGGCAGTCCCGACAGGTCGCGCTGTCGGGCGTGACCGGGGCATCGGGCGTGCCCCCCTGAGGGCTCTCGAGGATCGCGAACCCGGCACCGCCGATCGGATCGCGATCCTCGGTCACCACGCGTTCCAGCACGGCCAGCGGCGGCGCCTCGGCGGCCAGGCGGGCCAGGAAGTCCGCCACCGCGGCGCCGGGTCCCTCGATCTCCAGCAGCACGCCGCTGGAGTCGTTGAGCACGAATCCAGTCAGTCCGAGCTTCCGGGCCAGCCGGTAGACGTATGGCCGGAAGCCGACCCCTTGGACGGTCCCCTGCACCCTCACTCGCGTCCGTCTCGGCGTCCGCGATGGCGCGCGCACGCTACTCACGCCGCGAGCCCGACTCGGCCGCGGCACCCATCACCCGACCAGCTCCCGGAGAGCGTGGTAAGCGCTCGCCTGAGCCTCCTGGATCCGCGGGATGTGTTCCGAGCGCGACACCACCACATGATCGGCGAGTTGGTCCCCCGCGATGGCGCCGCCGTCATAGCCGACCATGGCGATCGTGTGCAGCCCGCGGCCGCGCGCCTCCGCCAGCGCCGCGATCACGTTGCGCGAGTTGCCCGAGGTCGAGAGCGCGAGCAGGGTGTCGCCGGCGATCCCGTAGGCGATCACCTGGCGCAGGAAGATCGCCTCCGTGCCGATGTCGTTGGCGATCGCGGTGATGATCGACGAGTCCTCGGTCAGGTCGATCGCGGGACGAGCGGCGAACCGGCTCGGCGGCGTGCGGAAGTCGGCGACGGCGTCCATCGCGTCGGTGGCCGAGCCGCCGTTGCCCAGGGCCAGCAGCTTGCCGCCCCGCTCGAAGCTACCGCGCAGGGTCGCGGCCGCGGCCGCGAGCACGTCGCGGTTGTCGGTCAGGGTCTGCGCCCGCAACTCGCTGATCTCCTCCGCTTTCATGAGGACCGACCGCCGGACGTCGTCGATCACCGGCTCGAGCTGGTTCTCGCGCTCGTCGAGGAAGGGATAGAGAAAGCTCGAGGCCCCGGCGTCGTGGACCCGGCGCTGATCCCGTCCGCTGAGCAATCCGCGGTGGTCGAAGAACACGTGCACCAGCTCCCAGAGCACGTGGTAGAGCGTCTCGACCAGCTCCTGGCGCACGAACGGGTCAGCGGTGGGCGGATCGAACTCGTACTCCGCGCCGGTATCCGGAGAAAACGCCATGGTCAGGCATCCGCGACCGCGGGCGATCGACAGCGCGGCCCCCGCATCGCCACCGTCGTCGTCGGTCCCGAAGGCGATGGCGATGTCCTCCGGCCCGACGAGCAACTCGACCTGCGCGGTCAGCTCGCTCCGGTCTCCGACCAGGCCGATGGCCGGCAGCGCCCGCTTGCCGACGATCACCGGATGCACGAACTCGACGGCGACGTGCCGGACGTCCGAGCGCCCCGCCGGGGTGCGTCCGAACGCGATCAGACGCCCGCCCCGGGCGAACCGCTCGGCCATCAGGTGACAGAGCCGAGCCAACCCCACCGCGTGCTGCTCGAAGAACCTGGCGTTGCCCTCGGTTCGCAGCTCCAGGAGCGCCTGGATCCGGTCGGCGGCGATCGCCGCCGCGTCATTCATGCGGTGATCTGCTCCCGCGTCGACACGCGCAGCAGCCAATCCCGCCAGGCCTCGATACCTTCGCCGGTGCGGGCGCTGAGCACGATCCGTTCGACGTCGGGGTGGACCTGGTCGATGTTGTAGAGCAGGAGCTCGAGGTCGAAGTCGAGGTGCGGGAGCAGGTCGATCTTGTTGACGATCACCAGCTCGCAGGCCCGGAACATCAGCGGGTATTTGAGCGGCTTGTCCTCGCCCTCGGTCACCGAGCACACCATCACGCGGGCATCCTCGCCGATCTTGAATTCAGCGGGGCAAACCAGATTGCCGACGTTCTCCACCACCAGCAGGTCGATGTCGTGGAGCGGCAGCGCCGGGATCGCCGAGCGGACCATGTTGGCGTCGAGGTGGCACTCGCCGCCGAATCCCGAGTCGGTGTTCAGCTGGACCACCGGGATGTGCAGGTGAGCCAGCCGATCGGCGTCCATCGAGCCCTGCACGTCGCCCTCCAGCACCCCGACCCGGACTCCCGGGACGTCACGGGCGACCCGCTCGAGCAGCGTGGTCTTGCCCGCGCCCGGAGCGCTCATGAAGTTGATCACAGTCACGCCATGACGATCGAAGTCGGCCCGGTTGGCCGTGGCGATCGTGTTGTTGGCGTCCAGCGCCTCCTCGACGATCGTCACCTTGGTGCGATGCATTCGGCCTCCTCCACCTGGATTGACTGCACTTCGAATTCGTCGCCGCTGGCGATCTCCACGTCGCTGCCGCCGCAGGTCGGGCACCGGAACGCCGGGATCTCGATCTCCCATTCTCGCGCACATGGCTTGCAGCGCAAGCGGGAGTCGGTCACCTCCTGCTCCAGGCGCGCACCCTCGCAGACGGTGCCCCGGGCCACGAACTCGAAGTAGAACTCGAGCGTGTCGGGCACCACCTGACGCAGCCGGCCGACCCGGAGACTGACCAGCGTCACCTTCCGGCCTTCAGCGTGCTTGGCGACCGTGTTGACGATCGCGCTGCTGAGCGAGAGCTCGTGCAACCCGGCCGCCTACTCCGCCGGTTGGACGACCACGCCCGCTTGCAGCTCTTTGATCGTCTCCGCCACGAGGTCGATCGCCCGATCGACCGCTTGCTTGACCTGATCGGTCAGGCCCCACCCCATCTCCTCGACATCGCCAGGCTCGCAAGCGATTACCACGACCTTGCCCGGCCACGCGCCGGCCGACTTGACGAACCGCAACATCGTCTGTGGATCCATTCCGTGCGGGTTGATCACGTCGCCGTCATCGATCGCCCCGGGCACGGAATCCTCGTCGGGCTCCATCACGTACAGCGTGCCCGGCTCGCCGCCCTGCTTGGAGACATCGAGCAGCACCAGCGCGTCGTAGCCCCGCATCACCTCGTAGGCGAGGTCGAGACCGCCGGTGCCGGCATCCATCACGTTGCATCCCGCCGGCAGCTGACGTTCCTGCAGGCGCCGGGCCACCTCCCCGCCGAAGCCATCGTCCCGCAGCCAGGCGTTGCCCACCCCGGCGATCAGGATGCCGAGCAGTGGCTCTGTGCCGCGCACCGGCTCTGGGCTCATGTGTCGACCACCTCGACCTCCTCGGCGAAGAAATACAGGTACCGGCCGGAGTCTCGCATCAGCTCCTGTCCGGGGTCGTCGTCAATCGTGACGCCAAAATGGATCTTCCCGTCATAGGCGGTGAAGATCCGCTCGACCGTCGCCGAGCGGCCGTCGAGCATCCGGGCGTGCAGATCGGCGTCGGCCGCGGGGCGGATGATCACCTTTCCCCCGCGGGTGAACCGCTTTCCGTCGACCTCGGCGACCTCGTCTCCGGCGCGAGGATCGGTCAGCCCTGGCGGCTCGGTCGGCGGCTCGTTCGTCTGGGGATCCCGCAGGGTGACGCGGCCGTGCAGGGCGATGATGTCCTCGGGCGTGGCCGCGGCGGCCCGGGCGATCATCTCCTTGACCGCCGGATCCTCGATCTCGGCACGCTCCTGGTCGGTCATCACGTGAACGTGGAGGAGCAACGCCTCTTCGATCTCGGTGGAGTCAAACAGTCCGCCGCGGCTCTCGGGAGCAATCTGCGGGTGGTCTGGAAGCACGATCGCCGCGCCCACGACCGCGTCGTCGGCGGGGGTGGCCAACACGGGGAAGGTGTTGACCGAACGGCACGGGCGCTCCAGCGCGGAGATGAACGTGCCGCCCACGACACGGACGATCGGGTGCGCCGAGAGCAGCGATCGCGCCAGCGCGCCGGCGCGACCCAGACCGCTCGAGACCGAGGTGCGGTTCTCCACGCGGAAGACCACCTCGTACTCGCCACCGCCAAGATCCTCGGCGCCGAGGCTGGCGGCGACGATCATCGGCGGGCCGTCCTCACAGATCACGGTGATCTGCTTCTCGGCGGCGACGTGCACGAGCGCGCCGGTCATCGCGCCGGGGACCTTCAGGTCACGAGCCTGGGCCTGGTGCTGATCGCCGGCCGCGGCGAGGAAGCGCACCTCGGCACTCAGCACCGAGTCCGCCGGCCCCTGCAGGACGCAACGCAGTTCGAGATGGTCGTAGGTGCTGGCCAGGGTCTCCGCGTAGACCGGTGGGTAGACGATCCCGAACGGCGTCGGCGTCGAATTCTTGGTCGCTCCCGGCGTATAGGGATACAGCGCATAGCCCTCGTAGAGCAGCGAGTCGACCAGCTGTTCCAGGCCGCTTTCGGCCGCAGTGTCAGTCATCGCCAGCCTCCTCGAGCATCTGGGCCAGGCAGGCGTCGAGCGTCGCCGCCCCCCGCGCGCGTTTCTCGCGCTGCAGCGCCTCGAGCGTCGGCAAGCGCAGCGCGACCCAGCCCGTGTTCGGGTAGTAGTGCTCGATCGTCTCCCTCCAGACCGATACCGGCATCCGGAACTCGATCGACTTCGACCAGGGCACGAGCACCATCTGCAGACCGCCGTCGTCGGCCCGGTAGTAGACCATCCCGTTGAAGTGCAGGGCCAGCGGGGCCTCGCCGTCGGGCAGCGAATGCAGGTATTTGGCCGCCGCCAGCTCGAGGTCGTAGTGGCAGGCGATTGGCACGGAGACGGTGGTCGTGCCGGTGAACGCCGGCACGATGACGTCGAGCTGAGACCACACCAGGCTGCGAGTGGTGACCGACCAGCGCTCGGGTTCGCCGAACAGCTCGAACAGCTTTTCGCGGGTCTCGTCGTCGTAGGTCCGCCGGGCCGGCTCGAGCATCAGCTGGATGCTGAGCGCGATCATGTAAACCTGGCGCCCACTGGGCTCGCTGACCTGGAGATCGAGGGTCAGCATCGGCGCGGCCGCGTGGCGGACCGGACGGGCGCCCAGCACGGCGAACTCGGGGTTGGGTCCGGCCCACGGGGAATCGGGGAGCAAGGCCGGTGACTCTAGACTCACCGCACCGCCGCCTTGGCCTTGGCCTTGGCCTGGAGGGTCTCGAAGAAGCGCGTGACCGCGTGATCGACGCCCGTGCCGCCCGAGATGCCCTCCCACGTCGCCTTGATGGCCCCGGTCAGCGCGTAACACTGGTCGATCGGGGCGATCGCGTACATCGGCGGCTCGCTCAGGCGGTTGACGATCAGGCCCTCGATGTCGGACTCGAGGTCGGCCAGCACCGGGTTGACCTGACACATCCGCGCCCACGACTCGAAATGGAGCTCGGACTCGGTCGCTCCGGCCGGGCTCGGATACATTGCCACCACGCAATCGGTCACCGTCGAATGCATGAAGAAGGCCAGGCCGATCGGAATCTGGAAGCTGGCCCAGACATCATCGGGAATCTGGAGATCGGGCAGCCACACCGTACGGTTGCCCACCGGCCGGTAGTCGCCCTCCCCGGCCCGCATCGCCCAGCAGGCCTCGCACGAGCAGATGATCCGGCGCTCGACCAGATGCAGAAGGTGGCGGTGCTCTTCCGGGATGACCAGCCCGCAGAGATCACAGAACTCGGTTCCCGCCGGGTAGCTCGAGGCAGCCGCCGCACTCCCCCCCGGCAAGGCGGTGCCGTTGGACGACGCCACCGCCGCGCCGGGGCCGCTGGCCCCCCTCGGGCCGGCGATCCTGGACGGCCGGGCCGGCTGCTTGGTCAGGCCCCGCAGACCGGTTATCACCTGCGCCCGCTTGCGCGCGGCCACCGCCTCGGTGATGAGCTGACGTCCGGCCCGGTCGGGCCGGTGGCCGTTTTCGGGCACCCCCCCGTTCTCACTCACGCGGCCAGTGCCACCTTGACCCGGCCCTGCTCACGCAGCAGCGGCACCGGCTCGAGTTGGATCCGCTCCGCGTCGATCGACCGGCCGGCGCGCGGCAGGAAGAACGAGCGCTGGCAGCTGGGACAGGCCAGCGCGCCCGCCGACAGCTCACCGTCGCGCAGCGCCCCGCCACACGCGGCGCACACGTCGCGATAGGCCAGCAGGGTGCCCTCCACGTTGGCGATCACCAGATCGTTTCCGGCCACCGTGATGGCGATCATCGCCCCCCCGGGCAACTCCCCCACCGACTCGAGCTCGAACCAAGCCGGCGCCCCCCCGAGATCGCCCTCTGGACGATCTCGCAACGCCGGCGAAGCCGGCGCCATGACGATCGGCAGCTCGAGTCCGGTCGGCGCCGCTCCGTCCGTCATCGGCAGCGCCGCCCCCGGGAGATCGCCCCCTGGGCGATCTCCAAGGGCTGACGAAGTCAGCCCCGTCATCTGCGGCGCGACGCCTTCGACCTCGAGGCCGGCCAGGTCGGGAGCGGCCTCCTCCAGCGCCTGCTTGATCGCCAGCTCGAGCGTCACCGACGAAGCCGAGCAATCCGAGCAGCTGCCGCGCAGGTGGATCCGCGCGACCCCGTCCTCCAGCGAGAGCAGCTCGACGTTGCCGCCGTGGGACTCCATGTAGGG
>JALYXK010000169.1 GCA_030947145.1 Actinomycetota bacterium | reverse complement strand
TGGGTGTAGCCGAGCGACTCGGCGGCCGCGGAGAAGGAGCCGTGCCGGGCCACTTCGCAGAGAACCTTGAGGCGCCGGGCGTCGAGCATTACCTACTGTTATACCTGATCAGCCTAATCCATATTTGAGTTTATGCCTTGGGCCGGCGATTCTGCGGTCGATGAACTTGCCCACCGCCGAAATCACCATCCGCCTGGCCTACGCCGACGACGGGTTCGCGCTGATCCGGCTGGCCGCCCTCGACAGCGCCGCCGCCGTGCCGCCCGCCCCGCTGCTGCTGGCCGAGGTCGACGGCGAGGCGCGGGCGGCAGTGTCGCTGCGCGACGGTGCCTCGGTCGCCGATCCGTTCACGCCCACCGCCGAGATCCTCGAGCTGCTGCACCGCCGCGCCGAGCATCTTCGCGGACCGGCGCGCCCCAGGCGTCGCCTTCAGCGGCTGAGCCTTCGGCGCGCGTCCCAGCACGCCTGACCTTCGCCCGCACGCTTTACGCGGCGGCGCCGTTCTCCGGCTTGGCGGGCTCCCAGTCGACGGCGTGTCCGAGACCGGCGCTCTTGAGCACCTTCAGCGAGAGCAGCGCGCACTTCATCCGGGTGGCCGAGATGTCGATCCCCAGCAGGTCGAGCACGAACGAGCGGTCGAGCCGCAGGAGATCGTCGATCGGCATGCCCTTGACCTCGTCGGAGGTCATCGAGGCTGCCGCCTGGGAGATCGCGCAGCCGTGGCCGGAGAAGGCGACATCGGTGATCTTGCCGTCGTCGTCGATGGCGAGCTGAACCTTCAGCTCGTCGCCGCAGAGCGGATTAAGGTCGTGGGCCTCGAAGTCGGCCTGCTCCAGCTCGCCCCAGTTGTGGGGGTGCTTGTAGTGGTCGAGGATGTATTCGCGGTAGAGGTCGTCCATCTCGAAAATAACCTTAGCGAGCGCCTCTGGCCGTCCAGCGCAGGGTTAGAGCTGCAGCACGCGGCGGACGTCGGCCAGCCCGCGCAGCAGGATGTCGATGTCTTCGCTGCTGTTGTGCACCGCGAACGAGGCCCGGGTGGTGGCCGACACGCCGAGCTTGCGCATCAGCGGCTGGGCGCAGTGGTGGCCGGCCCGCACGCAGATCGCCTGGCGCCCCAGGATCTCGCCGATGTCGTGCGGATGGGCGCCCTCGAGCTCGAACGAGATCAGCGCGCCGCGCTCGGACGTGGCGGTCGGTCCGTGGATCACGATCCCGGGAACCTCAACCAGCCGCTCCAGCGCCTCGGCGATCAACGCCTCTTCGTGGGCACGGATCTGGGGCATCCCCAGCGCGGTGATCCAGTCGACCGCGGCACCGAGCCCGATCGCCTCGGCGATCTGCGATGTCCCGGCCTCGAACTTCCAAGGCAGGTCGGTCCAGGTCGACTCGTTGGCAGCGACCGTCCGGATCATGTGACCGCCGCCGATGAACGGGGGCATCTCCTCGAGCAGGGAGCGCCGGCCGTGCAGGACGCCGATCCCGGTCGGGCCGTAGGCCTTGTGCCCGGTCCAGGCGTAGAAGTCGGCGTCGATCGCCCGCAGATCGACGGGCAGTTGCGGAACGGCCTGCGAGCCGTCGACGAGCACAACCGCGCCGACGGCGTGGGCGCGCTGGACGATCGAGGCCAGCGGGTTGATCGTGCCGAGCACGTTGGAGACATGGGTGAGGGCCAGCAGCTTCGGCTGGCGGACGAGCAGGTCGTCGAGCGCTTCAAGGTCGAGTTGGCCCTCGTCGCCGACCGGCACGTAGGCCAGCTCGGCCTCACGGTCCTGGCACAGGATCTGCCAGGGCACGATGTTGGAGTGGTGCTCCATCTCGGTCAGCACGACGAGGTCGCCGCGCTGCACGTTCTGACGCCCCCAGGCGTAGGCCACCAGGTTGATCGCCGCCGTCGCGTTGGCGGCGAAGATCGTCTCCTCGGGAGTGGAACCCAGCCACTGGGCGATCCGCTGGCGCGCGCCCTCATACAGATCGGTCGCCTCGACGGCGAGCGGGTATACCCCGCGGTGGATGGATGCCCGCGACTCGGTGTAGTAGGCGGTCATCGCATCGATCACCGGCTGCGGCGTCTGCGAGGTCGCCGCCGAATCGAGATAGGTCAGCGCGTGGCCGTCGAAGCGCCGGCGCAGTACCGGGAACTCGGCGGCTACATCGCGGCGGAGCGACGCGACGGTGCTCATCTCAGGCCGCCTGATCGAGTTCGTCGGTGATCCAGCCGTAGCCCTTGCTCTCGAGCTCGTCGACGAGCTCGGGGCCGCCCTCCTTGACGATCTGCCCGCGATACATGACGTGCACGTGACTGGGCTGCACGAGGTGGAGGATCCGCTGGTAGTGGGTGATGATCAGCACGCCCATATTGCCGTCGGCGACGGCGTTCACGCCCGCGGCGACCACTCGCAGGGCGTCGATGTCCAGCCCTGAGTCGGTCTCGTCGAGGACCGCCAGCTCGGGCCGCTGGAGGGCGAGCTGGAGGATCTCCATCCGCTTCTTCTCCCCACCGGAGAAGCCGTCGTTCAGGTAGCGGCTGGAGAAGTCACTCGGCACGTCGGTCAGCTTCATCGCCGCCTGCACCGTCTCGCGGAACTCCCGCAACGGGATCGGTTCCTCCCCGTGGGACTCGCGGTGCGCGTTGAGCACGGTGCGCAGGTACTTGGTGACGGTCACGCCGGGCACGGCGACCGGATACTGGAAGGCCAGGAACAGGCCCATGCGAGCGCGCTCGTCGGGATCGGCCCCGGTGATGTCCTCGCCCTTGAACAGGATTTGTCCCTCGGTCACGTCGAGGTTCGGGTGGCCCATGATCGCGTTGGCCAGCGTCGACTTGCCGGAGCCGTTGGGGCCCATCAGCGCGTGGATCTC
>JALYXK010000257.1 GCA_030947145.1 Actinomycetota bacterium | reverse complement strand
GTCCGGCGGAATCCTGATCGTCGAGACCTTCACGCGAAGGCACGCTGAGGAGCTGGGAAACCGATTCGACCCGCGGTTTCTGCTCGACCGCGACGAGCTGCTGACGTCGTTTCCCGACCTCGACGTTTTGCGTTACCAGGAGGGGGTGGTCGAGCGCGCCGGGAGACCGAGAGCGGTGGCGAGCCTGGTGGCGCGAAAGAGCGGGCGCCTGCCCGACGCCTAGCTCAGATCGGGAAGGCGTCGCGCAGGCAAGCACCACGGGGTCGTCCGAGGCCGAGTAGACGCCACCAGCGGCCCCAGCTCAATACCAGGCGAGATCGGGGCGCGGCCGACGTGAGCATGCCCGGTATCGTGCTGATGGTGGGTCACCATGAGCGTGGGCACGAGGACAGCACGGCCGCGTGGCATCGTCGGCTGCACCACACGGGCCGGGATGAGTTGAGCCAGGAGACGGCGCAGACGCCGGGGATGCGGCGCTATGAGGCCATTTCGGGAAGGCGCAACGGCTCGCGCAAGATCTGGATGGGCGAGAGCCACATCGGCCCCGGCATGGTCTCCGGGGATCACCATCATGGCGAAGCGGAAACGGGCATCTACGTCGTCAGCGGCCATCCGGTGTTCGTGTTTCTCGAAGATGGACAGGAGCGGCGCGTGGAGACGGAGCCGGGAGGCTACGTCTACGTGCCGCCATACGTGCCGCATCGCGAGGAGAATCCCTCACCGGAGGAGCACGTCGTCGTGGTGCTCGCCCGCAGCACCCAGGAGGGGATCGTGGTCAACCTGCCCAGCCTGCGGGCCGAGGTGCCCGAGCTGGACCGCCTGATCGCCGAGCTTTCGGGCGAAGATGCCGGAAAGCCTCCCGGGTAGGACGGCCCGCCGATGAACTCGACCAACCACCAGATACGCCTGGCCTCCCGTCCCTCGGGACTGCCGAAGGACTCCGACTGGGAGCTGACCACCGAGCCGGTGCCGGAGCCCGGCGGCGGCGAGTTCGTCGTGCAGCTCTCGCACCTGTCGATCGATCCCGCGATGCGGGGCTGGATGAACGCCGGCGCCTCCTACATCGAGCCGGTCGAGGTCGGAGCGGTGATGCGCGCCGGCGCGGTCGGGCAGGTGACCGCCTCCGAGCATCCGGGCTTCGCCCCCGGGGACAGCGTGTACGGAGGCTTCGGCGTCCAGGAGTTCGCCGTCTCCGACGGCAAGGGCGTGCTCAAGCTCGACCCCTCGCTGGCGCCGCTGCCCACCTACCTCGGCGCGCTGGGCCTGAGCGGCATCACCGCCTACTTCGGGCTGCTCGACGTCGGTCGCTTGAGCGAGGGCGAGACCGTCGTGATCTCAGGCGCCGCGGGCGCGGTCGGCAGCGTCGCCGGCCAGATCGCCAAGCTCAAGGGTGCCCGGGTGATCGGAATCGCCGGCGGTCCGGAGAAGTGTCGCTGGATCCTCGACGAGCTCGGCTTCGACGCGGCGATCGACTACAAGGGACAGGACGTTCGCCGCGCCCTGCGCGAGCATGCGCCGGACCGGGTCGACGTGTTCTTCGACAACGTCGGCGGGGAGATCCTCGATGCCGTGCTGACCCGCCTCGCCCGGGGAGCGCGGATCGTGATCTGTGGCGGCGTCTCGCAATACAACGCCGAGGCGATACGCGGCCCGGCCAACTACCTCGCGTTGATCGCCGCCCGCGGCTCGATGACCGGAATGGTCGTGTTCGACTACGCGGACCGCTACGCGCAGGCCACCGCCGAGCTGGCCGGATGGCTCCGCGACGGTCGGTTGGTCGCCCGTGAGCAGATCGTTGCGGGCGGGGTCCGGGCCTTCCCAGAGACGCTGCTGAAGCTGTTCGCCGGCGAAAACACCGGCAAGCTCGTGCTCGCGGTGCCATCAGGCGACGAGCGGCTCGATTGAACGCAACTCGGGAGAGACTCGATGATCGACACCGGCCACCCCGCCCACGGGGAACTTGACCTGCGGGCGGAGGAGGCGGGCGCGCTGGCCCGTGACTGCGCGCGCAGCACCGAGCGGGCGCGCCGGCTGCCGGAGGAGCTGGTCAGCCGCCTGCGCGCCTCCGGGCTGCTG
>JALYXK010000251.1 GCA_030947145.1 Actinomycetota bacterium | reverse complement strand
CCGGCGGTGTCGGGCGAGACGACGCCGTCGAGCGCGGCCGCCACCAGCGGCAGGTCGAACCGGTACGGACCCAGCGTCCAGGAGATGTCGACATCATCGGGATCGCGCGTGCGCCGCGACGGGACGATGGCGATATCGTCGAACCCATAGGCCCTCCGGGCCTTCTTTCCACGTCCGATTTCGACTTCCATTAGAGCATCCTAGAACGCCCTGCGGACAGGACGATGGGGGTTGAAAACAGGGGTGCGCGGAGCGCGTTGACGGCGGCAACCATCGGTCAGCGATGCTAGCAGCGCCCCTCGCGCCCGCAGGAAGCCGACCCCCCGAGAATGCGCGCCAGCCCATTCTCGCTCGCGCCCGAAGGGCGCCATTCTCGCTAGCGCCCGAAGGCGCCCGCTAGCGCCCGAACGGCGCCGGGATCTGCATGCGCTCGGCCCGGACCTCGTCGAGCAGGCGCTCGACCTTGGCCGGCTCGACGATCCCCGCCCCGATGTGCTGCGTGGACTCGGCGCCGCAGGCGACGCCGAAGCGCAGGCTGTCCACCGCCGAACGTCCGGCGTAGCGGGAGGCCACGTAGCCGGCCAGGAAGGCGTCGCCGGAACCGATCCTCGAGCGCGCCTCCTGCTCCTCGACGGTCACCCGGTAGAGCGTCGGCACGCCCCCTTCCAAAACCTGGGCGAAGCAGCCGTCGGACACGGTCATGATCGCCTCCGCGGCGCCGAGGCGGGCGATCTCCACCACTGCCTGGGCGCGGTCGTCGACGCCGTTGAACTCATGGCCGACGAGCTCCTCGGCCTCGATCTCGTTTGGCGAGACCACATTGGGCTCGGCCCTGACCGCCAGTCGCAGCGGCTCCCCCTCGGTGTCCAGCATCGTCGTCACGCCGAGCTTGCGCACATCTCGGATCAGACCGGCGTAGACGTCCGGCTCGACACCGCGCGGCAGGCTCCCGGCGAATACGCAGATGCTCGCACCCTTGGCCAGGTAGAGCAGCTTGTCCCGGAACAGCTCGAGCTCCCGGGCCGAGACCGAGGGCCCCCGCTCGTTGATCTCGGTGTGCTGTCCCGTCGTCGGATCGAGCACCGCGATATTGGTCCGAGACTCCTCGCGGATGCGCACGAACGCGTTAAGGATCGACTCGTCGTTGAGGGCTTCGACGATCCGGCTGCCGGTCGCCCCACCGGCCAGCCCGGTGGCGATCACCGGCTGGCCGAGGCGCTTGATCGCCCGCGCGATGTTGACGCCCTTGCCGCCGGGCATCGTCTGCTGATCGACAGTTCGATGCCGGCGCCCGGGGGTGAAGTTGGGCACCTCGAGCGACTTGTCGAGCGCGGCGTTGAGCGTGACGGTGATGATCATGCTGACTGCCGGGGGGACGCTTCGGCACTCCCGATCCGCACACGCCGTGTAACGGCCAGCCCGACCAGGGCACCGATCACCGCTCCTAGCAGCACCAGCAGCGTAGTCGTTCGGGTCAGGAAGCGGGCGGCGATCGTCAAGGGCGAGACCGCGGGCAGCCGCCGAGCCAGCAGCAGCCGGACCGTGCCGATCGCCCGCCCGGCGGCGAGCACCTGTACCCGCCCCACCACGGCATGGCGCCTGAGCGGCCCGACCAGCCGGGACGGCAGCTCGACGCGAAGCTTGAGCTTCGCCGACCGGGCGATCACCTTGGTGAGCGATCCGGCGGCGATCACGGCGGCATGGAAGCCGGGCCGGTCCTTCACTGGCGGGCGCGCGATCACCTGTCCGGCGGCCACCGGCTCGACCAGGCGGAAGCCGGCGAACCCGTAGCCGAGCAGCGCCAGCGTGTTGGCGTCGCGCGCGGTCTCGCTGGCGGTTCCGAGCACGGCGCCGATCAGCGTCACGCCACTTCTGGTACCCGAGCCGACCAGCACGTAGCCGGCTCCGCTCGTGTGCCCGGTCTTGACGCCATTGATCCACCGGACTCGGCCGATGAGGCTGTTGCGGTTGGCCACATGCCTGACGAACCGGCCGGTGTGGAGCGTGGCACCGGGCAGCGCCACGAGATGGCGAAAGAACGGGTGGCGCTGGAGCAGGAAGCGAGCGAGCTTGACCAGGTCGCAGGCGCTCGAGTAGTTGCCCGGAGTGTCCAGGCCGATCGGCGTCGTGTAGTGCGTATGGGTCAGGCGCAGCTCTCGCGCGCGAGCGTTCATCATCCTCACGAAGCGCGCGACGGATCCCCGGCCGACGTTGTAGGCCAGGTCCTCGGCGGCATCGTCGGCACTGGGGATCAGCATCGCCAGCATCAGATCGTGCACGCTCATGCGCTCGCCGGGGGTCAGTCCGATCTGCGAATCGACGCTCGCGGCGACGTAGTTGTTCTGGGTGAAGATCTTGCTCAGGCGCTTCTCGTGCTCGAGCGTCAGCAGAGCCGTCATCAGCTTGGTCGTGCTGGCGATAGGCAGCTGCCGGTTGGGGTTCAGGCCGTACAGCGGTTGGCCGGTGCTCTCCTCGACCAGGCAGGCGCCGGTGACGCTCAGACTCGGCCGCCCTCCGACCAGAGCCGATGCCGGCGCCGCGCTCAGCCCGACGAGCAGGCACAGCGCCGCCAGGGCAGCGCAGGCTCCGGAGCCGAGTCTCACCTGCGCAGGCGTAGCCGCTGCCCGGGCTGCAGCGAGTTGGGGTCGACGTTCGGGTTGAGCGCCTCGATCGATCCGACCGCCACCCCGGTCCTGGTGGCGACCTGCGTGAGGCTGTCGCCCGGCCGCACGAAGTAGAACCGCTTCTTCACGTACTTGCGCTGCGAATGGGTCAGATGCGCGACCGCAGGGGCGTGCGCGGTGGACTTCTTTGAGCTCAGGCCGTGCTCGACGACCAGGTATGTCCCCACGATCACCGCGACCAGTGCGATCGGCACGAAAAAGCGCGCTGGTTTCCAACGCCGTCCATTCCGATCCGGCATTGCCAACCGATCATACAGGCGGGGGATGCGCTCAACCGTCCGTCGGGGCGGCGCAGACCCCGCCGTACGTTCAGGTGGTGAGGTTCCACGCCTGCTCCTGAAGGCGCGCGGCCTCGCGACGAGCCGACGTCTCGGGATTTCCGCCTTCCCGCTGGTAGGCGTAGACGATTGCGCGGGACGCCGCGATCAATCCGCCGGCCGGGCCCGGGGCGAACGCGGCTCTCAGGTCCTCGACCTGGCCGCCCTGAGCGCCGACACCGGGCAGCAGGAAGGGGGTCCGCGGCATCAGCTCCCGCAGGCGCGCCAGCCGGCCGGGCGCGTTCGCTCCAACGACGGCGCCGATATCGTCCAGCGGCCCGTCAGCGGTGCCCGCGGCACCGAGCGCTTGCACCATCGCCGCTAGCCGCTCGCTCACCGACTCGCCACCGGCCAGAGCCAGCTCCTGCAGATCGGCCGCTCCCGGGTTCGACGTTCGCACCAGGACGAACAGGCCACCCCCCCGCTCCCGGGCGCCCTGGGCCAGCGGGGCGATCGAGTCGGCGCCCAGCAGCGGATTGACGGTCAGCGCATCGACGCCCACGCCCTCGACCGGTCCGAACGCGGTCGGCGTCTCGCCGAAGAAGGCCTGGGCGTACGCGGCCGCGGAGACATCGATGTCACCCCGCTTGGCGTCGGCGATCACCAGCAGGCCGTGCTCCCGCGCCCGATCGGTGACGTCGCGCAGCACCGCCCAGCCAGGAGCGCCGAGCCGCTCGAAACAGGCGAGCTGCAGCTTCACCGCGACACAGTGCGGGCCTGCGGCCTCGATCGCCAGCGAGCAATGAACCGCCACCGCAAGCGCGGCCCGTGCCTGCGGCGGGGCGGGCGGATCGCCGGCCCCGCCCGCCAGCTCGATCGCCCGGGGCCACAGACGGGCCGGATCGGGATCGAGACCGAGGACCACCTGCGAGCCGCGCTCGGCGACGCGCTGGCAGAGCCGATCACCGAAGCTCTCCGCGGGACTGCCGTTCGTCGTGCGTCTGGCCGAATCGCCCCCGACCGCACTCACATCCGTCGAGCGCAGCGCTAGTTCACGGCCTTCTTGAGCGCGGCGCCGGCCGTGAACTTGGGCACGTTCGAGGCGGCGATGTTGATCTTCTCGCCGGTGGCCGGGTTGCGGCCCTCACGGGCGCTGCGGGCCGAGACGGTGAACTTGCCGAACCCCGAGAAGACGACGTCGCTGCCACGCTTGAGCGCGCCCTCGATGGTCTCCAGGACCGCATCGACGGCGTCTGCGGCATCCTTCTTGCTCAACCCGGCGCGATCCGCGACCTGGTCGATGAACTCGGACTTTGTCACTTGCTCCTCCTTCGAGATTTTGCTGCTCCGACGCTAACACGACTTGCGGACACTTGGCCGACCGGATCGTCGAGGCGATTTATTCTCTCCAGTAGAGCCCGGGCACATCACATGCTGATCATCTTGAAAACCGCAATTTGCGGAACTCGCGGCCCCAACGCGCGCGGACCAGGGCGCGACCATGCGCGCCGGCCGGCGCCGCGTCGCCCGCGATGATCCAGCACGTCACACGGCAGATTCCGCCGGCCCAGCTCGAGGCCTGCGTCGAGTTCTACGGGCTGCTCGGGTTCGCCCTCGTCGACCCGCCGGCCGGGATCGCCGGACGCGCGGTCTGGCTGCAACTCGGCGCGACCCAGATGCACCTCATGCCGGTGCCCGACGCGGCTCCAGCTTCGGGCCACGTCGGGATCGTGACCGGCGCCTATGACGCCGCCGTGGCCGGGCTGCAGCGAGCCGGACACGAGGTGGAGCCCCGCCGCCGGCACTGGGGCGCCGCGCGGGCCTACGTCCGTGATCCGGCCGGTAACCTCGTCGAGCTGATGGCCGCGCCACCACCGGAGCCGGTGACCTCCTGAGGACCACTCTCCGCAGACGGGACCGAGATCCCGTGCCTGAGCCGCGGCCCACCGATCCGCCCCCCGACGAGAATAGCCCGGTGCAGCGCGGACAGCATTCGGTCGATCTCAGCCGGGTGGGCTGGCTGATCACCGTGATCGTGCTGGTGGTCACGGCTCTGATCCTGCTCGACAAGGGCGACTACGGCTACTTCGCGGCGACGCTCGCCGTGGCCATCTCCGCGGCGATCAACCTTTTCTGAGGCCTCGGCCTCTGCGCGCGAGCCAGTCGGCGAACGCTCGCACGGCGTGCCCGCGGTGGCTGATGCGATCCTTCTCGGACTCGGAGAGCTCGGCCATCGAACGCCCGCTGCCATCCGGCACCGGGAGAAACGCCGGGTCATAGCCGAAGCCGCGCGAGCCCCGTCGCTCGTCGGCCAGGCGACCGCGGCA
>JALYXK010000249.1 GCA_030947145.1 Actinomycetota bacterium | reverse complement strand
TCACCTCCATCCCGGCATCGCGCAGGGCGCGGGCGATGATCTTGGCACCGCGATCGTGGCCATCAAGGCCGGGCTTCGCGACGACGACGCGGATCTTCTTCTCTGGGGAGGAGGCCATCTGGACTGTTGCAATCGCGGGGTCGGCTGCGACTGCGAGCGGCGTGATTCTAGACGGCGGAGCATGATCGTGGCGCTTGCCCGATCCGCGCCGCTCCACCGGACGTATGTCCGCTCTGCTTGACCCCTTCGCCGCGGCAGGTCTAGGGTGTGAACGAGATGGGAAGCCAGCGCCCGCGACTCGCACTCGGGATCGCCCTGGCGGCCCTCGGCACCGCCGCCCCGGTGGCGAGAGCAGCGCCGGCCCCGATCACCGCCTCGAGCATCGCCTCGCCCCGCGATGATTCCGAGTTTTTCTACTCGGGGGACACCGGCTCCGGGAGCGCGCAGGTGACCGGAACCGTCACCCCCACCAAGGCGGGCGCCACGGCCGACCTCTACTGCTACGCCTCGGCCGACACCGTGGCGACCAAGGTCGCCGGTGGGATCGACGTCAGCTCGGGCCAGTTCGGCATCACCGCGTCCCTTGCGCCCGTGGCTGGACAGGCCTGCCGCCTGCGACTGGTACCCGCGGGCACCAAGCCGACCGGCGCCGGCGCCGGATCATTCCAGGGCCCGCGGATCAGCGTCAGCGACCAGTTCTCGCACTCGACGAACGGCAACCTCTACGGGTACTACATCCTCTCCGGGGTCCTGCCGTGGTCGTTCGCCTTCGACTCGGCCGGCGACTGCCCGGTCGTGAACTCGTTCGCGACGGATCCACTCACCCTGTACAGCTTCTCGCTGTTCGCCGGAAACGGCTGCCTCCCGCGGGCCAGCGGAATCGCTCCGGCGCTGAACTCGCGCTCAGCGCTCCAGGTCGACGGTCTGAACGCCTATCCGCCGGCCGCGATCGCGGCGCTGACCGGCGTGGTCGGGTTCGAGCCGCTCACCTACACCAGCACGTTCAACCCCGCGCACGACACCGTCACCATCGACGAGACCGAGATCCCGACGATCTGCAACGCGCCCGGCGGCTACCCGCCGAGCGCCGCGAACTGCCCGTCGCTCCACGACTCGGGGCTCGTCCTGCACCAGACCACCACGTTGCTCCCGGGCGGTCAGGTGGCCCGGGTCTTGCAACGCTTCCAGGCCGTCGACGGCCGGCCGCACACGCTCGACCTGCTGGTCGGCCAATCCGCGCAGGCGCCGAGCCGCGGCGCGTTGCCCGGCTTCCAGTTCCCGGGCCAATCCATTTTTGCCAGCCACGCCTCGCCGGATTCCTACTCCCTCTTCCCGGCCGGCGCCGACTCGATCATCGTGGTCGGCAATTCGGCCGGAGCGCCTGGAACCTCCAATCCACTCGGGGCGATCACATACGGCCGGCCCCCCCGGTCCGCTGACTTCCTCAGCGCCGCGGGCGCCCAGACCGCCACCTTCGACCTGCATTACAGCGACCGCATCCCGGCCGGTGGCTCGGTCTCCTACGACTCGTCCTACTCGCAGGCGGCCGACGCGGCCGGGTTGGGGCCACTCGAGCGGATCGAGCGGGACCGCTTCGCCGGCCCGACGATCACCGTCGTGGTGCCCCGCCAGAACCAGGTTCTGAGCAGCAAGCGGATCACCGTGCACGGACAGGCCGCCGACCTGATCGGCGTCACCGCGGTCAGCGTCGGCGGCCACGGCGTTCCCGTCGGGCCGTCCGGCGGATTCCAGAAGACGATCGGTCTGAGGCCCGGCTCCAACCGCATTCCGATCAACGCGACCAACGTCGCCGGGATCGTGAGCACCGTGACCCTGACCGTCACCTACCGGCCCCTCCCCTGCGTCGTGCCGCGTGTGCGCGGCAGGCGACTGGCTGGCGCCAAGCGAGCGATCAGGCACAACCACTGTGCGATCGGCAAGGTGACGCGGGCTCGCTCGCGGAGCGGAGGCGCCGGTCACGTGATCTCCAATACGCCGAAGGCCGGCCGTCACCGCGGGCACGGGGCCAAGGTCAGCCTCGTCGTAAGCCGCGGGCGCTAGCGGCCAGCACTGCTCGCCACATCCGCTTCCGGCGGCGCTGGGCCCTCAGGGCCTGCGCGGACAGGCGGGACAGCTCACGTTCCCGCACGGCGAGAACCGCGCTGAGGATGCCGCCGACCGCGGCCGCCGCGGCGAGCACCACGGCTGTGTGCAGCCGCCGCCCGAGCCGGTCGAACCGGAGCACCTCCCATCCCTGCTCGCGGGCGATCCGGCCGAGCTCCCCGTCCGGATTGACCGCGACCGGGTGACCGACCTCGCGCAGCATCGGCAGGTCTGACTCGGAGTCGGAGTAGGCGTAGGACGCCGCCAGGTCGATGCCCTCCTCCTGCGCCAGTGATCTGATCGCCGTGGCCTTGCCGCTGCGGTAGATGAACAGCCCGGCCGGCTTGCCGGTGTAGACGCCGTCCACCGCCTCGGAGAACCGCGAGCCGATCGCCCCATCGAACGCCAGCACCCGGGCGAGCATCTCGGCCAGCTCCTGCGAGGCGGCGGTGACGATGTAGACGCGGCGGCCCGCATCCTGATGGTCATGGGCGATGGCCAGCATCCGTGGATAGAGCCGCGGGAGCACGCCGGCCAGCACATCGGCGCCGAGCCGCTCGAGGTCGCGGACCCGGACGCCCTCCAGCGACCGCGAGATCCGGTCGCGCAGCACCTGCGTGTCGGCATCCGTCGACCCGCGCAACCGGAAGCGCAGGTTGGCCCAAGCGTCGGCGATCAGCTGACGGCGCCCGAGCAGCCCCGCGCGGTACGCGGCCCGCCCGAACTGAAAGGCCGACGAGCCTTCCATCAGCGTTCGGTCCAGATCGAAAAAAGCCGCAGCGCTCATGGAGTTTCGAAGCAAGTCGCTATGTCATGCCGCCGCAGCCCGAGTTGCGAAGCAATCCGCCACGGCGGCCGCCGGGCCGCCGCCAACTCGTAACCGCGGCCGCTAGGCCGCCGCAACCTCAACTATTACGGCGTCGCCCTGACCGCCGCCCGAACAGATCGCCGCGCAACCGAGCCCCCCGCCGCGACGGCGCAGCTCGTAGACAAGAGTGCCGAGTATCCGCGCCCCGGAGGCGCCGATCGGATGTCCGAGCGCGACCGCGCCGCCATTGACGTTGACCTTGTCCTCGTCGATTCCCAGCATCCGGATCGAGTTGAGCGTAACCGAGGCGAATGCCTCGTTGATCTCCCATAGGTCGATGTCGGACGCCTTCAGCCCGGCCTTTTCGAGCGCCTTCTCCGCTGCCTTGGCGGGGGTCCGCGCCAGATATGGGAAATCGTCGGCGATCTGCGCCTGGGCGAGGATCGTGGCCAGCGCCGTCTTGCCGTTGCGCTTGGCCCATTCGTCGCTGGACAGCACGACGGCTCCGCCACCGTCGTTGACGCCCGGGGAATTCCCGGCGGTGTGGGAGCCGTCCTTGACGAAGATCGGGGGAAGCTTGGCCAGCGACTCGAGGGTGGAGTCCCGGCGCGGGCCCTCGTCCACCTCGACCACGGTGTCGCCCTTGCGCCCCTTGACCGTCACCGAAACGATCTCCTCGGGCAGGCGGCCCTCGTCGGTCGCCCGGATCGCCAGCTCGTGTGAGCGCAGCGCCCAGCGGTCCATGTCCGGACGGGTCAGCTCCAGCTCGGCCGCGACCTCGCTCGCCTCCTGGGCCATGTGCTTGCCGGAGAACGAGTTGATCAGGCCGTCGTTGATCATCGAGTCGATCGCCTTGGCGTCGCCCATGCGGAAGCCGAAGCGAGCCTGCTTGAGCAGATAGGGCGCATTCGACATCGACTCCATCCCCCCGCCGACCCCGACCTCCAGATCGCCCGCGCGGATCGACGCATCGAGTAGGCCCGCGGCCCGGATCCCGGAGGCGCAGACCTTGTTGATCGTCTCGGAGGAGACCTCCCGCGGGATTCCGCCCTTGATCTGCGCCTGGCGCGAGGGGATCTGGCCCTGACCGGCCTGGATCACCTGGCCCATGACGACGTGCTGCACCTGCTCCGGCGCGACGTCGGCGCGCTCGAGCGCCGCCTTGATCGCGGTGCCGCCGAGCTCGGTCGCGTCGAGGCCGGCGAGGCCGCCGCCGAGCTTGCCGATCGGCGTTCTGGCGGCTGACAGGATCACGGTCTTGGGCATGCGGTTCTCCGGGTCAGGGGCGGGTTCGGGTGGCGGGATTCGCGTACTACGGCGGTTTTTCGTTGTCGACAAGATGCTAGCTTCCCGCGCCGTGGACGTAGAGGCCACCACCGAGAGCCCCCTGGCCACCGGCGCGGACACGATCGCGGTCGGCGTCTTCGAGGACGAGGGCGTCGCCCATGACGTGGCTGGCGGCCTGCTGGCCGCGCTGCTGGACTCCGGCGAGGCTCGACGCCGGCTCGCTCACGTCGCCGTCACCCACCTCGGCGGCCAGCGCCTGGCGCTCGTCGGGCTTGGCCCCCGCGACCAATTCGACGCCGCGCGGGCCCGAGC
>JALYXK010000241.1 GCA_030947145.1 Actinomycetota bacterium | reverse complement strand
TATCGCCCTGGTCGGTGTGCAACTCGGCCCCGGCCAGCAGGGTCAGCTTGAGCTCTCCGTCGCCGAGCACGATCCGCTGCTGGTGCCGGCGCGTGTGATGTTCGGCGCGCCCATAGTCAAACCGCGGCGCGAGCTCCGAGCGGACCTTCACCCTCCCCCGCACGCACACCAGCCGGCGCACCAGGCGCTGATGCCCCCCGACCGGCATGAAGTCCTGGAGCTCGACCACGCCGCGGGGGTTCATGAACCGCGTGATCAGCACGTTGGTGTCGGGAATGTAGAACTGCGCGGTGCGCGAATGCCCATCCTCCGGCGCGATCCTCCAGTGTCCGCCGCGCTCGGAGTCGAGCAGCGCGCCGAACACGCTGGGCGCGTCGAAGCGCCGCGGGCAGAACCAGTCGATCGTCCCGTCGATCGCCACCAGCGCGGCGCTGCGGAGATCGCCGATCAGACCATGATCGGAGATCGTCGGAGGCTCGGCGCTCATGCGCCGTTGTCGGGCAGGCGCCAGCCGGGTGGACCCGGCAACTCGATGGCCGGCTCGGGACCCCACGAGCCCTTCGGATAGGGCTGCACCTTCGGGCGATCGTCCAGCACCGGCGCGCACACCTCCCAGAGCCGCTCGATCTGCTCGCTGCGCGTGAACAGCAGCCGGTCGCGGAGCATCACGTCGTGCAGCAGGCGCTCGTAGGCCTCGAGGCCGTCGGACCCGTCGAACGCGGCCTCCACGTCCAGCTTCAGCGCGGCCTTGCCCAGGGTGAACTTGGGGCCGGGGACCTTGGCCTGGAGCTCAATTCGGACCATCGGATCGTCGGAGAGCTCGAAGACGATCTCGCTGGGACGCACCGAATGCCGCGGATCCTCCTCGGGGAAGATGCGCAGCGGCGCCTCGGTGAAGCCAATCGTCACCGTCCGCCGCCCGGCGGCCATCGCCTTGCCGGTGCGCAGGTAGAACGGCACGCGGCTCCAGCGCCAGCTGTCGACGCGAACCTCGAGCGCCGCGAAGGTCTCGGTGGTGGAGTCATCGGGAACGTCGTCCTCATCGCGATAGCCCTCGTACTGCCCGAGCACGACGCGGGCCGGATCGAGGGGGCGCACCGACTGGAACAGCTTGGTCCGCTCCAGGTGCAGGGACTCCGCGTCGATCCGCGCCGGCGCCTCGAGAGCCACGATCCCGAGGATCTGAAGCAGGTGGGTGACGATCATGTCCCGGAAGGCACCGGTCTGCTCGTAGAAGCCGGCGCGACCCTGGATGTCGATCGACTCCGGGACGTCGATCTGCACGTAGGCGATGTGGTCACGGTTCCAGATCGGCTCGAGCATCCCGTTGGCGAACCGCAGCGCGAGGATGTTCTGCGCGGCCTCCTTGCCGAGGAAATGGTCGATCCGGTAGATCGAGTCCTCGGGCAGCACCTTGTGCAGGGCGGCATTGAGCTCGCGGGCGCTGTGGAGGTCATGTCCGAACGGTTTCTCCACCACCAGCGAGCAGTTCTCGGCGATCCCGCTGTCCCCGAGCATCCGCACCATCTCCTGCATCGCCCCGGGGGGAACCGAGAGGTAGACCAGGCGCTCGCCGCCGGCGTCGATCTCCTGTTCGGCCTCGCGCACGGCCTGGGCGAGGTCCTGGCCATCCTCGGCGCTGGAGACGACGAAGCTGAGCCGCTGGGCGAACTCGCCCCAGTGCTCGTCGACCTCGCCCCGCCCGTGTTGCTGGAGCCCCTCGCGGATCTGCTCGCGGAACTCGTCGTCGCTGCCGGGGGAGTGGCGGCCTGAGCCGATGATCCGAAACTGCTCGGGCATCAGCCCCTCGCGGAACAGGTGAAAGAAGCCGGGGTAGAGCTTGCGCTTGGCCAGGTCGCCGCTCGCGCCGAACAGGACGAGCACGCGGTCGGCGGGGCGGGCGTCCTTATCGGGACTCATCGCGGGGGACCTTACCCAGCGACGTGTCTCAGTACGCCGCGGGTCGCTCCTGATCCTACGCCGAGCGCGAAGCGGCTCGCGCCGCCGCCACCTCGGCGGAGGGCACGACCATCACCGGAAGGTCGGTCTGGTGCAACAGCGCATGGGAGACGCTCCCGAGCAGCAGCGACTTGATCCCGGTGAGACCGCGCGAGCCGACCACGATCGCGCTGGCGTCGACGGCCCCGGCGGCGTCGAGGATCGCGGCCGCCACGGTGGTGGTCTGCTCGCGGATCTCCGGCTCCGCGGTCAGACCAGTCTTGCGGGCCAGCTCGGCGCCTTCGGCGGCGGTGGACTCGGCCGCCGTCCGGCTGCTGGCGTCGACCTTCTCGAAGTCGATGTCGACCGCCGACAACCCAAAGCGGGACGGGGTGTGAGCCAGGACCTCGGCCAACGTCTCCCAGATCGTCAGCACCGTGGCCCCCTGGCCGCCGAGGAGCTCGCCGGCGTGTTCGATCGCGGTGCGCGCATCGGGCGAACCGTCATAACAAATCAGAATCATTGGGCGTCTCCATCCGTCGTAGTGGGTCGTCCCGTTCTGACTTCACCGCGCGCTGGCCCCGACCAGGTCTTGGTGCGGCGTTGCTCGGCCAGCGGCTTGCCGTGCTCGTCGGCTAGGTCGCCCGGGGGCCAGGAGCCCATCCAGTTGTCGCGAGCGCCGTCGACGGTGATCACGCTGCCGGAGGTGAAGTCACCAGCGGGCGAGGCCAGGTAGGCGATCAGCCAGGCGATCTCCTCCGCCGTGCCCAGCCGGCCGAGCGGGATCGACCCGGCCATCGCGTCGACGAACGGCTGGGGGTACTTGGTCAGCAGCGTTTCGGTGGCGATCTGCCCGGGGGCGATCGCGTTGACGCGGATCCCGTACCGGGCCCACTCGATCGACAGCGTCCTGGTCAGGTTCTCCACCGCGGCGCGGGCCGCGGCCGAGTGCGCCATTCCCGGCAGCCCGTGATGGGGCGAGAGCGTGACGTTGACGATCTTGCCCCCGGGGTCGCGTCCCCTTCCGCCCATCATCGCCGCGGTCGCCACCGCGTGGGTCATCAGCCAGGTCCCCTCCACGTTCAGGCGGATCACGGTGCGAAAGCCCTTGGGGCTGATGTCCTCGGCCGGGGTCAGGAACTGGCCCCCGGCATTGTTGACCAGCAGGTCGATCACGCCGTGGCGCTCGATCACCCCGTCGACGAGCGCCTGGACCTGATCCTCCTCGCGGATGTCGCAGTGCACCGGCTCGACGCTGCCGCCGGGGGCCAGGCCGGCCGTCTCGTTCAGCGGCTCCAGGCGGCGGCCGCAGACCACGACCCGCGCGCCGAGCGTGGCCAGCTCCAGCGCCGTGGCCCGGCCCAGGCCCGAGCCTCCGCCGCTGACGATCGCCACCCGCCCGGCCAGCAGATCTGCGCGGAAGATCTCTGAGGCGCGCGGGGCGGGCACCGGGGTGACTCTATTACGCTCGCTGTCGGGACTTACCCGCGCCATCGGAGTCACTGGCCTACCGGCAGCTGCCCGGTTGCCCGGGGCGGGCTGCCCGATCGCCGGCTGACCCCCACTGGTGGCGCCGGAGACCTGGTTAGGGTAGCCTAAGGCGAGTTAGGGCGGCCTAATCCGTGGCCAGGACCGGCCGCGGGTTGGCGAAAGCGATGCTCGCCATGCCACCAGGATTCTTCACCTTGAGACGAAAGACATTCGCGATCCTGTGCGGGGTCGCGCTCGCGACCGCGATTGCGCTGGCGGGGTGCGGGGGGTCTTCGGCCGGCTCGGGCCCGACGATCACGCTCTACAACTCGCAGCATGAGCAGACTACCGCCGCCCTGATCAAGGAGTTCACGAAGCAGACGGGGATCAATGTTCGCGTCCTCAACA
>JALYXK010000230.1 GCA_030947145.1 Actinomycetota bacterium | reverse complement strand
GAGCCGTGTGCGATTCTCATGGTCGGCACGCGATCACCGGACCACAGCATCGTCTATCCGGTGGAACAGGCGGCCGCCAGGCACGGAGCCAGCGTGGCCAGGGCGACCGACTCGCCTCGCGAGGCCTACGCGGATAGACCCCCGTTCACGCCGACGGCGGCGCCGCGGCCGTTCGCCTGAAGCGCGGGCTGAGCAGCCGCCCGGAGGCTGCCGCGTTAGCCGCCGTTCGTTTCGCCGGCGAGCGCGATCAGTCGCTTCCTGACCAGGGCGGGCCGCTCCTCGGCGATGAAGTGGCCGCAGCCGGCGACGAGCTCAAGCCGGTAGTCGTCGGCCTGCGCCGTGGCGGCGGCAGCCAGCGAAGGGTGAATCGCGAGATCGTCGGTCCCGAACAGGACTCGCGTCGGGACCGTCGAGCGGCGCCGCTCGCGCTGGCGCGCGTTTGCCGGGAGTTCGCGGAGCCAGAACGTCCTGTAGGTATCAGTGCCGGCGCGCGCGCAGACCGAGTCGCGGAAGCGCTCTCCGAACCAGCGCGCGTCCTCGCTCGAGATGGCCGAGCGGTCGGTCAGCCCGAGCCGGATTACCAGCTCGACGAACCGGGTGCGCCGCATCAGCACGCCGCCGAACGCCGCGAGCGCCGGTTGGTAGAGCAGGAACCGCCAGACGTGTGGAGCCAGCGCACGCGGGGTCTGCCACGGGTGCGGGATGTTCAGCGCGAGGTAACCGCTCACCCGCTCGGGTGCGCGCAACACCAGCAGGTGCCCGACGTAGCCGCCCCAGTCGTGACCCAGCAGCAGCACGCGCTGCAGCCCGAGCGCGTCGAGCAGTGCGAGGACGTCGCTGACGACGTCCTCCTTGGCCCAGCGATGCGGAGCCGGTCCCGACCAGCCGTAACCGGGCAAGTCCGGCGCGATGATCCGCATCCCGTCCGGCGGGTCGCCGAGCAGGTCCCGCCAGGCGTAGTGGTGCTGCGGCCAGCCGTGTAGCGCCAGCACCGGCGTGCCATCCGCCGGGCCGGCCTCAGTCACGTGAAAGCGGACTCCGCGGGCCGGCACGAACGATCGGCGCACACCAGCGATCGGCGGTGGCTCGACCGGGGCAGCAGGCGCGGACACGCGCACAGCGTAGAGCCTGGGTCCGGGCTGGCGGCGCGACTAGACTCCGCCAGCGCACCACCCTTGCCCCGAACCTCACCAGCATCGAGAGGTGGCCCCACATGGATGGCGCCGCTGCCTATGAGTCCATCGTTGCGGAGATCGACGCGCTGCTCCCGGCCGAGGCGGTCGTCGTCGACGCGCACACCCACCTCGGCACCGACGAGGATGGCCAGTCGCTCGACCCGGCCGGCCTGATCGGATGTCTCGATGAGGTCGGCCCGGAAGCGCGGGCTTGCACGTTTCCACTCCATGATCCGGAGCGGGCGCCGGGCTACCGGGTACCCAATGACCGCGTGCTGCGTTGGGCGCAGGAGGCGGACGGGCGGCTGTACCCGTATTGCCGACTGGACCCGGCCGCCGATCCGGTGGGGGAGGCGGAGCGCTGCCTGGCCCTCGGCGCGCGCGGGATCAAGCTCCACCCGCGCGCGCAGGCGTTCGGCTTCGGCAACCAGGCAGCCGATTCGATCTGGAAGGTCGCGGAGGAGGCGAACGTCCCGATCCTCATCCACGCGGGCCGCGGGATGCCGCGGATGGACCCACTCGCCGAGCTCGCCCTCCGCTATCCGGATGTCGTACTGGTGCTGGCGCACGCGGCGATCGCCGACCAAGGAATGTTCGCCTCGAGGCTGGCCGATCACCCCCGCATCTTCTACGACACCTCCACGTTTTCGGTATTCGATCAGCTCGAGCTATTCGCCCGGGTGCCGGCCGAGCGGATCGTCTTCGCGTCGGATGTCCCCTACGGGCGGCCGGTCGGCGCGCTGCACACAGCGCTGCGGATCGCCGCATACGCCGGGCTCGACGACCGCGAGCGTAATTCCCTGGTCGGCGGGACGATGACCGCCATCCTCGAGCGTCGGCCCCTGGCTGACCCGCGAGCACCCCGCATCCCCGAGATCCGTCCGATCAGCGGCCGGCTGACCCGGATCAACGGCTACGTGATGATGTCATTCGCCGCGGCGCTGAGTTCCGGCCCGCCCCCCGATTTCACCCGCGGACTGCCGTTCGTCGCCATGGCCCGCGCGGCCTGTCGCGACCCCGATCCCGGCGCCGCCGGGCCGGCGCTCGAGCGGATCGATGAGCTACTCTCCTGCGCCGAGCAGCTGCTCACCGCCGGCGGCGATCAGGTTCGCACCGCGGTCGGGCTGGTGATGGCGGCCGGCGTGATCGCCGGCACCGAGCCGTTCGTGGCCGGCGGCTGATCCCCGGGTCGCGGGCGGCGGTTACTTCTTCTCACGCCACACGCGCTCGAAGGGCAAGCGCCAAGCGTGTGGAGCGATGAGCTGATGGATGGCGTTGGGCCCCCAGCTGCCCGGCGGGTACGTCTTGACCGGCGGCGGATTTTCCAGCAGCGGGGTCGAGCGGTCCCACAGGCTCTCGATACCCTCTGCGGTGGTGAACAAGGTGTGGTCACCGCGCATCGTGTCCAGCAGGAGACGTTCATAGGCCTCGAGCACGTCGAGGGCCTGGTCGGTCTCGCTGGTGGCAAATTGCATGCTCAGCTTGTCAAGCCGCATGCCCGGTCCCGGCCGCTTGCCATAGAACGACAGCGACAGCCGCGAGGCGTCGGCCAGGTCGAAGGTCAGATGGTCCGGACCTTGTGCGCTGACGCCGGAGCCGAGGGGAAACATGCTCTTGGGTGGCTCACGGAAGGCGATCGAGATGATGCGTTGTCCTTCGGCCATCCGTTTGCCGGTGCGCAGATAGAACGGCACTCCGGCCCAGCGCCAGTTGTCGATTTCACACTTGAGGGCGATGAACGTCTCCGTGTCCGAGTCGGAGGCCACGCCGTCCTCGTCGCGGTACCCCTGATACTGGCCGCGCACGACATTGGCCGGGTCGATCGGCATTAGCGACCGGAAGACCTTGTTCTTCTCCTCGCTGATGGCGCGGGGCTCCAATGCCGTGGGCGGTTCGATGGCCACGAACGCCAGTACCTGCAGCAGATGCGTGACCACCATGTCCTTGTACGCACCGGTCGATTCGTAGAACCCGATCCGACGATCCAGCCCCAGGGTTTCCGGAACGTCGATCTGCACGTGGTCGATGAAGTTGCGGCTCCAGATCGGCTCGAACAGGCCATTGGCAAAGCGGAGGGCGAGGATGTTCTGCGCCGGCTCCTTGCCCAGGAAATGGTCGATCCGAAAGATCTGGCGCTCGCTGAACGTCTCGTGAAGCTGGTCGTTGAGCTTGATCGCACTATCCAGGTCGCTTCCGAACGGTTTCTCCATGACCACGCGGGAACCCTCGACCAGGTTGGCGGCCCTGAGCATGTCGATCACCTCGAGCGCCGCCTTCGGCGGAACGCTCAGGTAGTGCAGTCGCTGAGCGCCGTCGCCCAGCTGACGCTCTGCTTCGGACACCACTTGGGCCAGCGCCTCAGGTCCCGCGTTCTGCGGCACATAATGGAGCTTGTCGGCGAACTTCTCCCACTGTTCATCGGTCCAGGTCTTGATGCCGAATTCATCCACCGCGCTGCGGGCGAACGCCCGAAAGGATGCGTCGTCGTAGTCCTCGAGTGACGTGCCCACGATCCGCAGGTCCGGCGCCAGCGCCGACGCCGACGCCGACAAGCGAGTCAGCCCCGGGAGCAGCTTCCGACGGGCCAGATCCCCAGTCGCTCCGAACAACACCAC
>JALYXK010000213.1 GCA_030947145.1 Actinomycetota bacterium | reverse complement strand
GCGGGATGCGAGTTGGGGATGGTCAGCGTGGCCTCGCCGAAGCCCTGGCCGAACAGGCCCCCCGCGGCCTGGGCGAAGACCGAGTTGGCCACCTGATAGCTCCCGCCGGTCCGGTGGTAGAGCGCGGTGTTGAACGGATGCAGCCACGCCTCGACCCGGTCGTGCACGTGCGGGATGTGCGTCCCCACGTACCAGGCCCCGATCGCGAACGCCGCCAAGCCGACCAGCACGAACGAGACCCGGCCGGTGGCCACGTAGAGGACGGCCAGCAGGCCGCCGTAGAACATCAGCGAGGAGCCGATGTCGTGTAGCAGCAGCATGATCACCATCGCGATCCCCCAGATCACCGCGACCGGCCCGAAGTGCTTGATCGGCGGGATCGTCACGCCGAGCACCCGCCGCGCGCCCATCACCATCACCTGGCGCGTGTCGCGCAGGTAGCTGGCCAGGAAGACGACCAGCCCGATCTTGGCGAACTCGGCCGGCTGGAACACGAACAGGCCGGGGATGTGGACTCCCAGGTAAGCGCCGTTGACCTGGTCCCCGATCCCCGGCAGCCGGGGCAGCAACAACAGTCCGAGCGAGGCGAACACGATCACATAGCGGTAGCGCTCGAGCTTGCGGTAATCGCGGAAGGCGACGATCGTCACCGCGAACAGGATCAGTCCCAGCACGAACCACTGCGCCTGCTGGCGCGCCAGCGTGGGATCGATTCGGTAGACCATGACGATTCCGAAGCTGGCCAGCAGCGCCACCAGCGGGAACATGTACGGGTCGCTGTGCGGCAGGGTCATGCGGATGAAGATGTGCCCCGCGACGCACAGCGCCAGGAAGATCGCGCCGTAGGTCAGCGAGACGTTGGAGAGCTGGTTCTGGCGCTGGATGAACACCCCGGCAAAGCCGGCGGTGACCAGCAGCGAAGCGGGGATCAGCCCGATCAGCTCCTTGTTGCGCGGGCTCATTTCGAGATCTGCCCCCGCTCCAGCGCCAGGATCAGCTTGGTGGCGTCACTCTGCGACCGCAGGTGGTGGTTCAGCAGCGAGGCGCGCCGGTTGGCGGGCACGAACGCGGCGGGCACGCCCGACGTGTAGAAGGTCTCATACAGGCGGATCCCCGCCGGCAGGTCGTAGGGCAGCCCGCGGTAGACGGTGATGATCCCCTGGGCGTTGGTTCCGATGAAGTAAAGCTGGCGGGTGGCGATGTATCCGCCGCCGCCGATCAGGAAAAGGACGATCAGCGTGGCCAGCAGGGCCGAGACGGGCTTGGTCCAGCGCGAGTCCCGCCGTGAGGGTGGCCCTCCGGCCGGCGGCTTGCCCTGGGTCCGAGCCAGCCGCGGCCGGTCCGAGCGAGAGAGCGGCTCGGCCACCGCCACCGGCCCTCCGGGCCGCTTCAGGCTGGGAGCGGCGGCCGGCGGAACGGCTGACGCCCCCGGCTCCGGGCGCACCGCCGGCATCCCGGCGACCGTCGGCTGCTCGAGCGCGCCGTCCCCGCCGACGTCCTCCAGGCGGACCAGGACGACCGTGATGTTGTCGCGACCGCCAGCCTCGTTGGCGCCGGCGATCAGCGCCTCCGCCGCCTGGTCGAGCCCCGTGGCGGAGGCCAAGATCTGGCCGATCCGCTCCTCGGAGATCATCGAGGTCAGGCCGTCGCTGCACAGCAGCAGGACGTCGCCGGCCCGGGCCGGATAGGTCCAGGTGTCCACCTCGACCGACGGCTCGGGCCCCAGCGCGCGCGTGATGATCGAACGTTGCGGGTGCTCCGCCGCCTGCTCCTCGGTCAGCTTGCCACGACGCACGAGCTCGCCCACCAGCGAGTGGTCCTGGGTCAGCTGCTTGAGCTTCCCGTCCCGGATCAGGTAGGCGCGGCTGTCGCCCACGTGAGCGATCACCAGGTGGGCCTCGTCGAGATACGCCGCGGTCAGCGTCGTGCCCATTCCGGCGCGTTCGTGCTCGGCCTGCGAGCGCTCGTAGATCTCGGCGTTGGCCTCGCGCACCCGGGTCACCAGCCGCTCCTCGGGGCTGCCGGCCTCGGGCAACCCCTGCTCGAATGCCGTGATGGCGATCTGCGAGGCGACCTCGCCGGCCTGGGCGCCGCCCATGCCGTCGGCCACCACGAACAGCGGCGCGCGCGCGTAGGACGAATCCTCGTTGCCGCGGCGCTGAAGCCCGGTATCGGTTCGCTGGATCGTTTCGGCGGCTCGAAGCATCACTGGAGACTCACTGCAGGTAGGAGAACTCGCTGTCGCCGATCCGGATGCGGTCGCCGGGATGCAGCGGTTGGGGCCCGGTCAGCGGCTCCTCGTTGAGATACGTCCCGTTGGTCGATCCGAGATCCTCGATCACCACCGAATGGCCCTGTCGCGTGATCTGGGCGTGGCGCGAAGACGCGAACGGATCATCGAGCCGAATCTCGACATTTCCGCGGCCGAGCGTAGCGCCGTTGCCCAGGTCGTAGGCGATCCCGGCCTCGTGGCCCGGCGCCCGCTCGACCAGCAGCCGGGGCTCGAAATCCTGGGGCGGCTCGCCGAGCCCGTCCGCGGCCTGATACATGCCGGTCGAATCCAGCAGCGGATCGTGGCTCTGGAGCACCGCCGTGTTCCCGCGTCGCAGATCCTTCAGCGCGCTGCGGGCGACCCACAGCAGGAAGAGATACAGAATGACGAGGAACCCAAACTTGAGTCCAATCGAGACGGGCTCGAGCACCAGTTCTCACTCCAGCTCGAAGGTGATGACGGAGGTCCCGAACTCGAGCTCGTCCCCCGGCTTGATCACCTCGGGGCGGTCGATGCGCCGCCCATTGAGGGACGAGCCGTTGGTCGAGCCCAGATCGGTGAGTACCCAGGCGCCGCCGCGCGGCCGGATCTCCGCGTGCTCGCGCGACACGTTCGCGTCGTCGAGCACCACGTCACACTGACGGCTGCGTCCGAGCGTCACCCCGGTCGGGCCGACGACCATCCGCTTGTCGCCGAGCAGCAGCAGCGCGGTCTCGGCCCGGGAGCGGGCGCGCTCCTCGAGCGGCTCGGCCACCCTTCCGGCCGTGCTGTAGACCATCGTCCGCCCGGTCTGCTCCGCCGCGGGCTGGGGCGGCCCCTCGTCCTCGGGCTGGACCACCCGCGTCTGGATTCCGAATTCGCCCAGACCGAGACGCCCGTCGGTCTCGAACTCGATCACCGGCCGGGAAAGCAGCGCCAGCCGCTCGCGCCGGGCGTGCTCGAGCAGATATCCGGCCAGCTCACCGACCAGCGCGTCCTCGTAGTCGGCAAAGCGCTCGCGGTCACGCGGGGACAGGAATACCCGGTACTCGTTCGGGACATACGTCCGCGAGACCGAGAAAGATTTGTGCTCCTCCATCTCCCGGGCCAGCTTGCGCGCGATCTCCACCGGGCGCACCTCGGAGCGGAAGGCACGACTGAACGTGCCTTCGACGAGGCCGGCGATCTTGCTCTCGATGCTTCGGAGGACGCTCATAGACGTGCGCGGAGCGCGGGCCCATGCTACGGAAGTTGTGCGCGGGGACTCGCCGCGTCGGTGGCGTCCCGCCAGGC
>JALYXK010000198.1 GCA_030947145.1 Actinomycetota bacterium | reverse complement strand
ATGATGCGCCGATGCGGGCCTGGGCGTACGATCAGTTCTGATGACCGCGCTCGGCATCGCATTGCTGACGGCCGGAGCGATCGTGATCATCGTCGAGACTCATCTCCCCGCGCTCGGCATGCTGGGAGGCCCCGGCGTTATCGCGGTCGCCGCGGGTGCGGTGCTGACCGTCAGCGGCCTCGGCGGCGGGCTGGCGCTCGGCGTGATCACCGCGCTGTTGCTGACGATCATGGCGGTGGCCGTGCTCGCGTGGACGCTGAAGCGCGGCGCCGGGGTCCGAGGTCGCCGAATCCGGACCGGCGCGGAGGGGCTCATCGGGCGCTTAGGCGTGGTTCGCAGCTGGGACGAGCCGGCCGGACGGGTGTACGTCGACGGTGCCCTGTGGCGGGCGCGCCACTCGTGGCCTGAGGATCGCGAAGCGGAACTGAGCGAGGGGGACCAAGTCGTCGTCGAGTGGCTCAGCGGGCTGACCTTGGCCGTCCGCAAGGCGGAGGACTGGGAGCTGGTCCGGTGATCACCGCGATCATCGTGGTCCTCTGTGTGCTGCTGGTGATCGGCCTCGCCGGTGCGGCCGCTTCAATCCGGGTGCTCCGAGAGTACGAGCGCGGGGTGGTCTTTCGGCTCGGCCGGCTGATGGACCAGCGCGGTCCAGGGCTGATCGTGCTGGTTCCCTCGATCGATCGGATGGTCCGGGTCAGCCTGCGGACGATCACGCTGACGGTGCCGCCGCAGGAGATCATCACCCAGGACAACGTCCCAGCGCGGGTAACCGCCGTCGCGTACTACCGGGTGGTCGATCCAAACCGGGCGGTCACCGAGGTCGAGGACTTTCAGCGGGCGACGTTGCAGATCGCTCAAACCACGCTTCGATCCGTGCTCGGCGGCGCCGATCTCGACACGCTCCTGTCCGAGCGCGAGCGCCTCAACGACAACCTCGCGCAGATCATCGACACCCAGACAGAGCCGTGGGGGATCAAGGTGACGATGGTCGAGATCAAGGACGTCGAGATCCCGGAGCGGATGCAGCACGCGATTGCCCGGCAGGCCGAAGCCGAGCGGGAGCGTCGCGCCAAGATCATCAACGCAGAGGGCGAGTTCCAAGCGGCCGCCAAGCTGGCGCAGGCGGCGGACGTGATCGGCGAGAACCCGGTGACGATCCAGCTCCGCTACCTGCAGACCCTGCGGGAGATCGGCGTCAACCAGAACTCGACGGTTGTCTTCCCCATGCCGATCGACCTGTTGCAGCCGGTGATCTCGGCCCTCAAGGCGCCCGACCCGGCGACGACCGCCGAGGCGGCCGACCCCGCCGGGCCGGCGGCTCTACCGGCTGGCCCGCCCGACGCCGAGAACGGCGCGGCGTCAGTCGACGCTGCGCCACAGCTCGAGCCGAGGCCCGCGGGCTCCTGAGGTCAGCCGGCCAGGGCGAGGGAGGCTTCGGGACGCGGCGCACCGACCGGCGCTGTGGCTATCGCCCCGCAGGTCGCGCAGGTCCAGGCCACGGCCAGGGGGTCGAGCTTCATCAGGACCGGGCACTCCCAAACGTGGGGCGGACAGCGATGTTCTAAAGCGTCGGCTCGGATGTGCATGCGTCCCAGTGTGCGCTGCGCACATCAAGAGAGCATCAGGATCACGCGAGGATCCGGTAATCGTTCGCGCGGAAACGCAGGCAGCGAGGACCCCGATCGCGGTAGATTGGTCGGCGCATGAGGCTCGTCGACCTCTCCGCCCCCATCGTCGTCAGCCCGGAGGGGACGCCGGAGGCGCTGCGCACCGAGATCCAGTTCGCCGATCACGCGACCGGGGCGGCGCATATCGCCGAGATGTTCGGCGTCGGGCCGGAGCTGCTGCGCAACGGCGAGGGGTGGGCGGTCGACACCTTCACCCGACTGGGTACGCACAACTCAACTCACCTCGACGCGCCCTACCACTACAACTCGACGGTCGATGGCCACCCGGCCCAGACGATCGACCAGCTCCCGCTGGACTGGTTCTTTGCCCCGGCCGTGGTCCTGGACTTCCACGACCGCGCCGACGGCGACACGATCGACGTCGCCGATGTGGAGCCCGCGCTCCAGACGGCCGGGCACAGGCTCGCCGAGCGCGACATCGTGTTGGTGCGCACCGGACGTGACGCGTACCTCGGTGAGCCCGACTACATGCAACGCGGGCCGGGGGTGAGCGCCGCCGCCACCCGCTGGCTGTATGGCCGCGGCGTCCGGGTGATGGGAATCGACGCTTGGGGATGGGACCGCCCGCTCCACCTGCAGGCCCAGGAGGCGCTGGCCAGCGGTAAGCCGGGGATCTTCTGGGCCGCGCACCAGGTGGACCTCCCGTACTCACAGATCGAGCGGCTGGCCAACCTCGACCAGCTTCCCCCGACCGGCTTTACCGTGGCCTGCTTTCCCTTACGGTTGGTCGGGGGCAGCGGCGCGCCCGCACGCGTCGTGGCCATTCTCGACGAAGGCCATTGACTAATTGCTTGTGCAGCGTGGCCACACTGACGTGCGGCCAGCGGAGGCCATTGAAGTCCAACTGCACCAGCTGCGTGTACTGCACTGGAGGGTGTCGGGCTGACCGCTGGCTCCGGGCAGCGTCTGGATCCAGAAGGTCGCGTCGACCTCCGCGGCGTTGGCGTTGCCACCGGGAGGGGACCCGGCCGAGAGGAACGCGGTGTTCACGCTTCCGCCGCCCTTGATCGGGTTGTGCTTCGTCGAGATCTGGATGAAGGTCCGGTTCTTCATCGGCTTGCCCTGGATCGCGGCCTGCAGGATGCTGTTGGGGTTTTTCACCATGGCCTGCGTCACGCCGGGCGAGGCATGGCGAAACGGGGTCGTTCGTGACAGGTTGAGCTCGGGGAAGTCCTGCTCGCCTTGCCCGAAGTCCGAGTTGGCCTTGGGCGGCGTGCCGCTGCCGAAGGGGATGATGTTGGTATCCGGGATGTGCGGCGGCCCGCCGTGGAGGAATTGCGTCGTGCCCTGGGCGAGGATGACCGTGCCGTGCGGAATCGAGGCCATCCGCACCACCGTGGCCGGCTCGCTCGGATCGCCGTCGCCGGAACCGTGGCCCAGATCCCGGGCTCGATGTGCAAACCCGCACCGCTGCTCGTCTCGGCTATCTGCTGCATGTAGGTGAGACCGAACATGTTGATGTCCGGCATGAGCAGGCCACGATTCGGAATCGGACCGTTGATCTTGCTGAACACGATCGTCTCGGAGGTCAGGTTGAGCTCCAGGAAGCGGTCCTGTGGCTGAAAGGGATGATGCGGCCGCCAGATCGTGTTGAAGCCGTGACCCTTCCAGGTACCGGGAAGCTCGGCCAGCGGGCCGAGCGGATCTGGATGAGCCGCCGCGAGATGAGCCTGGACGTCCTCGATCGGCGGCAGGCCTTCGAATACGAAGTCGGGATCGGTCGCAGCGATTGGTGCCATGGTGACTCCCCTCAGATCTGGCAGCGGCTCGAGGTACGTCTGGACGGAGAACTCTGCTCTGGTGACCGTAGGGCGCCGGGACCCGGGGGAACTGTGATCTTTGTGACAGACGCTTCTGGCCGAGGAATTGACGACGCTGACCAGCGTCTGATATATCAGGAGGATGCGCCCAGCGGCAGAGCCTTCCCCGCCGCTGCCGTCGGCGCAGCGCGTGGTCATCATTGGGGCGGGCATCGTCGGCAACAGCCTGGCCTACCACCTGACCCGGCTCGGGCGGACCGACGTCACCCTGCTGGACAAGGGGCCGCTGCCGAACCCCGGCGGCTCGACCGGCCACGCCTCCAACTTCATCTTCCCGGTGGACCACTCCAAGGAGATGACCGCACTGACGCTGGAGAGCCTGCGCCAGTACGTCGAGCTGGGCGTGTTCACGCAGAGCGGGGGAATCGAGATCGCCCGCACCCAGGAGCGGATGCAGGAGCTGACGCGGCGGATGGCCTCGGCGCGAACTTGGGGGATCGAGCCCGTCTCGCTGATCAGCCCGGCCGAGGT
>JALYXK010000196.1 GCA_030947145.1 Actinomycetota bacterium | reverse complement strand
CGCCGCTGAGCCCGAACTCGACCAGCCGGTTCGTGGCGGTCAGCGTGACCCACAGCCGGCCTCGCGCGGGATCAACCGCGATCCCGTACGGCGTCCCCGGCAACGCGACCCGCGCCACCCGCCGCAGCCGCGGCCGGGTGGCGAAGTCCAGGACGGCCTCACCGCGGGTGTCGGCGACGTAGACGTGGCCGTTCGGGTCACCGGCCCCGTGGGTCGGGCCGGAGCCTGCGGCCGCGGTCCCGAGCGTCCGCCGGGTGAGCGGATCGATCAGCGTGAGCGTGTCCGCCCCCACGTCGACCACCGCCACGAGTGCCCGGGCGACGGTGACTCCCCCCGGCTGGAGGAAGCCTCCGATCGCGCGGGTCACCTGGCCGCGCTCAACCACCGACACGCCCTTGCCGAACTCATCACCCACGAAGGTCCGCCCGGCACTGGCCGCCGCGTCATGGGGCGTTTTCCCGACCGCGATCGAGCTCACGCGCCCGCTCGGGAGCCCGACCTCGAGTAGGCGATTCAGCGGCTCGGAGGGCACCAGCACGGTCGGCGGGACGCCGGTTAGCGCGAGGTGCCGGGCCACGCCGGGTAGCCGGATCCGGCTCCTCACCCGACCGCTTCGCGCGTCGAGCAGCACGAGGGCCGGCGGTTCGCGGGTCGTGACCGCCACCAGCCCGGTCACCGGGTCCACCACGATGCCCTCCGGGTGCGCGCCGACTTGAATCGAGCGGCCGGCCGGTCGCTGGACCGCAAGCGGGGAGCTCGCCGGCTCGGCTCCCCCGCGCCGGCGGTGTGCGCCGGTGCCGCATCCGGTCAGGGCGAGGGCGAGCAGACAGACGGCGATCGGCGTTCGTCTTGCGCTCATCCGCTGGTTCTAGCCGATGCGCGGCACGTCTCCATGAAGAAACGCGTAACTCCGGGGTTTCGGATTCGGTAATGGCAATGTGGGCAGGAGTCGTAGACCCTCTTAGAGGTGGATTTCCGCGCTCGCCTCCGTCGGCTCGATCCGAATTCACATCCGGCCCCGCCCGGGCCGTTCCGGCCCGAGTTCTGGCGCAGCCCGCTGCGGGGAACGTGGCTGACTGCGTTTCTCGGGAGTGTCCTGTTTCCGCTGATCGTGATCGTCGCTCTGACCGGCCTGATCTCGCACGACAACTACATGCCGAACCTGGGGCTGAACAGGCTCAACTCGGCTTCGGACGTCCCGGTGTTGATCCGGCTGCCGGCTGGCTCCCCGACGTGGTTATACGCGTTCACCCAGGGGACGCACATCACCGTCGGGCTGATCGCCGTCCCGGTGCTTTTGGCGAAGCTGTGGTCGGTGATCCCGAAGCTGTTCGCGTGGCCGCCGGTGAAGAGCCCTTCCGCCGCGATCGAGCGCCTGTCTCTGCTGTTCCTCGTCGGCGGGGCGCTGTTCGAGTTCGCCACTGGGATCCTGAACATCCAGGACTACTACCCGTGGCATTTCAACTTTGTGCTCGCGCACTATTACGGGGCGTGGGTGTTTATGGCGGCGTTCTTCCTCCATGTCGCGGTGAAGGTGCCGACGATCCGTAACGCGTATCGCACCCGCGGGATCCTGGCCCCGTTGCGCGATGACCTGGCGCACACGGTCGCCGAATCGGCGCTGCCCTACGGGCTGTCCCCGGAGTCGGCCAATCCTGACGGTCTCGCTCCGCTGGCGCCGGCCGCGCCGACGCTCAGCCGCCGCGGGCTGCTGGCGATGGTCGGCGGTGCCTCGCTCACCCTGTTCATCGTCAACATCGGCGAAAGCATCGGAGGACCGTTCCGGCGCTTGGCGCTGCTCGCGCCACGCGGACGCGTGTTCGGGACCGGCCCGAACGACTTCCAGGTTAACAAGACCGCCGCCTCGGTCGGGATCACGCCGAAGTTGAACGGGCCGAGCTGGCGGCTGCACCTCGCGGGCGCGAAGCAGGTGACGCTCTCGCGTGAGCAACTGCTGGCGATGCCGCTGCATAGCTACGACCTGACGATCGGCTGCGTCGAGGGCTGGTCGACGACGCAGCGATGGACTGGGGTGCGGAT
>JALYXK010000193.1 GCA_030947145.1 Actinomycetota bacterium | reverse complement strand
GTTAGGCGATGAGCTTGAAATTACTCTGACAGACGCCAGGGGCCGGTGAGCTGACTCTTACCCGCCGGAGTCGTGGATCTCCCGCAACCGGCGCTTGAGCACCTTGCCCGTCGGGTTGCGGGGGAGCTCGTCGAGGAAGCGGACGTCGCGCGGCACCTTGTAGCGGGCCAGATTGCCCTTGACGAACTCCCGGAGCTCGTCCTCGGAGAGCGCCAGGCCCGGCTTGCGCACCACGAACGCCGCCAGTCGCTGGCCGAACTCGGCATCCTCGACGCCGATCACGGCCGCCTCCTGCACCGCGGCGTGGGTGATCAGCAGCTCCTCGACCTCGCCCGGGAACAGGTTCTCGGCGCCGGAGACGATCATGTCGTCGTCGCGGCCGTCGATGAACGGGCGCCCGGCGGAGTCGAAGTGGCCGACGTCGCCGGTGCTCATCAACCCCTCGACGAACTCCTTGGTGCCACCTCCCGTGTAACCGTCGAACTGGTACCCGTTGCCCACGAAGATCCGTCCCGGGCGCTCGAGCCCCTCCACCCGCCGGCCCTCGGAGTCGAACAGCTTCACGATCGCGCCGAACGGCACCCGGCCGGCGCAACCCGGGGCCGCGCGCAGATCCTCCGGGGTGGCGAAGGTGGCATACGCGACCTCGGTCGAGCCGTAGAAGTTGTAGAGCTTCTCGCCGATCGTCCGCCGGGCGCGGCGGACGAGCTCGGCCTCGAGCTGCGCCCCGGAGCAGAACACGATCCGCAGCGAGCTGGTGTCGTAGCGGCCGGGGTCCCTCTCCAGCGCCGAGACGATCCGCGAGAGCATCACCGGGACGAGCACCAGCGCGCTCGGGCGGTGCCGCTCGATCCCGGCCAGCACGCGCTCGGGACTGAAGCGCCGCTCGCAGACGATCGTGCAGCCGAGCGTCACGGACAGAATCGCCTGGGTGAAGCCCAGGCCGTGGAACATCGGCGCCGCCACCAGGGTCGACTCGGCCGCGCGGTAGGGCACCTTCGAGAGCAGAGCGCCGATTGGGGCCAGCGAGCGGCCGCCCTGACGGGGCGCGCCCTTCGGGGTTCCCGTCGTCCCGCTGGTCAGCAGCACCAGCCTGGCCTGCTCGCTCGGCGGACCTGGCACCTGGCCGGCGTACCGGGCGATCTGGGCCTCGAGCGTATCCGCCCCCACCCCTCCCGGCGCGACCCTTCGGTCCAGCCCAGCCAGCGTCCGTAGGCCGGCTCGACCGGCGCCGCCAGCGCGTTGTACTCCTCGTCGTGGACCAGTAGCACGACGCGCTCGCGCTCGCACACGTAGCGCAGCTGCGGGCCGGCGAAGTGGGTGTTCAGCAGCAGCACGCGCGCGCCGAGCTTGGTGGCGACAAAGGTGATGTCGAGGAAGCCGCGGTGGTTGCGGCACAGGACCCCCACCCCGTCGCCCTCGCGCAGCCCGCGCGCCCGCAGGGCCACCGCGAGCGCATCGGAGCGGGAATCGAGCTCGGCGAAGGTGAGCGTCCCGAGCTCGTCGATCATCCCCGGACGCTCACCGTGGCGCAGCGCGGCGATGCGCACCGAGCCGGCCAGCTGGCCGTACCGCACGCTGGCCCGGAGCACCGCCACCGCGCGCCGCGGTGGGTCCCCGCCGAGGAGGCCCGCCCGCCGGACGTGGACCGCGGGAATCTATCGGTGTACCGTCCGCCGCCGAGTCCATGAGCACAAGCCTCATATATAGAAGTGCGCACGTCTACGAGCTGCTGATGCGCGGCCTCTACGGGCGTCACTACGCGGCGCGGATGCGCACCGTGGCCGAGCAGGTCCCGCCCGGGGCCTCGGTCCTCGAGCTCTGCTGCGGCCCCGGCACGCTCTACCGACGCTATCTGCGCCCGCGGGTGGACGGCTACATCGGACTGGACATCAACCCGGGCTTCGTCGCCCGCCTGCGCCGCGACGGGATCGACGCTCGCCGCTTTGACCTGGCGCAGGACGGCCGGCCGTTGCCGGCGGCAGACGTGGTGATCATCCAGGCCAGCCTGTACCACTTCCTCCCCGACGCGGCGGCGCTGATCGACCGGATGCTGGCCGCCGCCCGCCGGCTCGTCGTCGTCTCCGAGCCGATCCGCAACCTGTCATCCAGCGGGCTTCCGCTGATCGGGCGGCTGGGCCGCCGCGCCGCCGACCCCGGTGTGGGTGGACACCAGCAGCGCTTCGACGAACCCGCGCTCGACGCGTTGATGAGCCGCTACCGCGATCGGACGCTCAGCGCGCTGTCGATTCCGGGAGCCCGGGAGAAGATCTATGTGCTGGCTCCAGCGACGGCGGGGCGAGCGGGTCCGACTCCGCCTGACGATCGATCAGGAACAGCGGCCGGTCCTTGACCTGCTCAAAGATGCGTCCCACGTAGAGCCCGACCACCCCCACGCTGACGATGATGAATCCGGCCAGGACGAGCAGCAGCACCGCCAGGCTGGTGTATCCGGGCACGGTCTTGTCGGACTCGACGAAGTAGTCGATCACCTCGAAGGCGGCCAGGCCGATACCGACCAACGCCACGACGAAGCCGAGCAGCACCACCAGGCGCAACAGCAGTGTGCTCCGGAAGAACATCCCGTCGAGCGCGACCCGGATCAGCCGCTCCAGCGTGTAGCCGCTGCGGCCCGCGTGTCGCTCGTGGTGGTCGATCTCGATCGCCGCCGAGTCGAAGCCCAGCCAGTCCAGCGCGATCATGTATTCGCGATCGCGGTCGCGTAGGCGCAGGAAGGCGTCGATGACCGGCCGCGAGAGCAGGCTCAGGTTGCTGTAGTCCGGCCGCACGTCGGTCTCGAGCGTCAGCCGCCGATAGGTCCGGCTGGTCCAGCGGCGAAACCAAGAATGTCGCCAGTCGCGGCGCACGGTGCGAATCAGGTCGTGTCCCTCCCGAGCCGCCCACAGCCGCGGGATGTCCTCGGGTGCCTCCTGGAGGTCGCAATCCATCACCACGGCCCAATCGCCTCGTGCCTGGGCCAGCCCGGCGGTGATCGCCGCGTCCTGGCCGAAGTTCCGGCTGAGGCGGTAGGCGCGAACGTGCGGGTCGATACGAGCCAGCCCCTCGAGCACCTCCCAGCCGCCGTCCTCGCTGCGGTCGTCGATCAGCACCAGCTCCCAGTCAGCGATGATCGGCGACACGCTGTCCGTCAGCCGGTCGTGAAGCGCGACCAGACACTCGGCGCACCCGTAGACGGGCACGACGACGCTCAGCTGCACGTGATCGGCCCGCAGTGCGCCTGGGGTCTCGCCGGCCATCCTCGGCCGATTGTCCTGCAAGCTCGGCGGTTCGGCGCGGACTTTTAGGTTGCCGTCAGGTTCAGCCCGGCGCCGCGACTCCGCCGGATTTGGTGCTCGAGGCCGAAGCCAGCGTGAGATGCAGCTTTCGATAGTTGAAGCCGTAGCCGCCGGAGCAGTCGAGCCCCGATGCGCAGCCGGCGAAGTTCGCCGACCACTTCAGCCAGAGGTCACGGCCGTTGCCGCTGATCCACTTGATCGGGATGCCCGGCGCGTAGCCGTTGGACGGCCCGAAGTCGGGTTCGTGGGCGACGAACGAGAATGGCCCCCAGGGGTGTGGTCCCTCCAGGATCACCAGGTCCGAGCCGTCCTTCCAGATCCCGGGTACGGTGTTGGCGTAGGAGTAGGTGAAGGTCAGCAGGTAGCGATGCAGCGGCGAGTCATAGGCGATCTGGGGGTAGGTGATGTGCTGGCCCCACGACACGGTCGGCACCGCGGCGGCCAGTGAGCGCGACCACACCGGCCACGGCTGCCCGTGGTACCGCTGCCATCCGGATTGCCACTGCCACCGGGCCGGGTTGGTGACGTCGGCGATGGCGGTGCGGCTGCGGCCGAGGATCAGCCGGCCGGCGTTGAATTCCCGCTCGGAGGCGATGGCGTACACGTAGCCGTCGGCGTAGACGCCCCCCTGGCCGCGGATCACCCAGCTGAGGTTCCCGAGCGGGGCCGGAAAGCTCTGTGCCCCGGTGTTCCAGGTCCGCCCGCGGTCGGCCGAGTAGGCGATCGCGCGCAGGCCGGCGAAGAGCCCGTTGGCGCCCCAGTGCCAGTTCAGCTGCTCGGTGGCGAAGAACACATGCCCGGCCTCGACCAGACCGCTGGAGTAATACGGGCCGAGCGGCCCGGCCCAGAGGCTCTGGTTCTTGCCGATCTGGGCGTACGTGTGCGGCGGGGGGGAATTTGGATCGCCGACGTGGGCGATCCTGATGTGAGGCGGCGTGCCCGTGATCACCGCCATCGACTGCCGCCAGAACCCGCTGCGCGTCCCGAGATCGGTCCCGCCGTCGTCCATCATCGTGTACTGGTTGCCGTCGTCGGCCCAGATCGT
>JALYXK010000159.1 GCA_030947145.1 Actinomycetota bacterium | reverse complement strand
CGCTCCAGGCCGAGCTGTCGTCGGGGGACCCATCACCGCGCCAGTACTCGACGTACCCGGTGTTGGGATCGGCGTCGGCCGAGACGTCCGGCACCTGCCGGCAATAGCCGGTGCTCCCGCCGCAGGTGCTGGCCGGCGCCGAACCCGAATCGATCACTCCGAGCGAGGGATCGGCGGCCGACTGGTAGGCCGGCATCGGCCAGAGGGATGAGTCGCCGCCGCCACCGGCGCCAGTGCTGTTGTTCCAAACGGACTCGGCCGGTGGCGGGCCGGGCGAGGTCAGGGTGGTGCCGCCGACTCCGATCACGAACGGTTGCGAGGCGGGGTCGTCGACGCTCGGGGTGGTCACCTTGCGCGTGGGTTCGTAGCAGTCCCTGACGCCAGAGTCACCGGACGCCGACACGACCGTCTGACCTTGGATTGCCGCCTCCGCGAACAGGGTGTTCTCCGTGGCGGCGTCGCCCGCGGCGAGGTGCGACTCGCAGGCGCCCCACGAGGTCGAAATCACCTTGGCCTGGTTGTCGGTGACCATTTTCTGGTAGGTGTCCAGCGCGCCGACATCGGTGTTCGGGCCCTGATAGACGAGCAGGTTCGCCGCCGGCGCCAGCCCGATCACGTCCTCGATGTCGAGGGCAGCCTCGCCGGACCCCGCTCCCGAACCGGCGCCCCCGTCGACCTTCGCGTAGCTCACCAACGCGCTGGTCTGGTAGCACGACTGGTAGGCCGATATGTCGGACTTGAGGTTGGGCTCGAGCTCGTAGAGACCCACGGTCTGGCCCGCGCCCAGGTCGCCGGCCCCGTACAGACCGGTGAAGTCGTAGGCGGAGGCGATCTGGTCAGCCGTGTAGGCGCCCGAGGCGGCATTCACCGCGGTCGAGCACGGCGCGGGGCCGCCGGTCGCCGCGCGCGGAGTCACGCCGGCAGCGGGCCGGGCGCTACGGAGCGGGCGCCTCAGCGGCCGGAACCGGGGGAGGCTGTTGAGACCGACGATCGCCTGGATGTCGCCGGCCACCGCGCCGTCCACCCGCGGCGCGCTCGCGTTGCGTAGGCCGTTGCCCCGCTGCGTAGCGCGATCCGGTGAAAGGAGGTCGAGAAGGCCTGGGCCACGGCGCCGGCATCCGTGCTGAGGGACAGGGCGAGTCCGTTCACGCTGGGTGCGCCGGCGTAGAGCCCGTGCGCGCGCAACGAGGAACGGACCGCGGCCACGGCCGCGGCGCCGGGGCCAAATCTCCGGGCGAACTCGGCCACCGACAGGTAGCGGCGGAAATCGGCTGAACCTGGAGTCGAGACGGCGGCGGCGTACGCCGCCAGCGCGACCGCATCACGCGGCGCCAGCGCGATCGTGAGCTGGAGCCTGGCCCGGGGGTCGAGCGCCCCGAGGACCCTCGAGCCCACTGGCCGCTGCGGCGCCGATCCGATCCGCACCCGGCGCAACGCGCACGGAACCCGGCGCAACGCGCACGGAACCCGGCCCAACGCGGACGGAACCCAGCGCGGCACCGGCCGGGCTCGCGCCGAGGATCGTCCACGCCGACAGGCAGGTCAAAGCCAGCATCCGTAGGCGTCCGCGCATACGTGCGGAGGCCAGAGCCGAAGCGGAGGCGCTGCGTCAGCGGCCGGCGGCGAGCGCCTCGGCCTCTGAGAGCTGCTCCTCGACCAGCCTCAGCCCCGAGTCCCAGAACCCGGGGTCGGCGAGGTCGATCCCGATGATCGAGCCGAGTTCCTCGGGACTGCGCGAGCCGCCCGCGGCGAGCAGCTCGAGATAGCTCGGGACGAACGAGTCGCCCTGCTCGCGGTAGCGCCCATAGGCCGACAGCGCCAGGAGCTGTCCGTACGCGTACGCGTAGACGTACCCGGGCGTGTTGATGAAATGCGGCACGTAGGACCACCACATCCGGTAGCCATCGGTGATCTCGACGGAGTCGCCGAACAGCTCGGCCTGAGTCTCCAACCAGGTTTCGCCCATCCGGTCGCTGGAGAGCTCGCCCTCCGCACGCCGGCGCTTGTGGACCAGGTGCTCGAAGCGGTTCATCGCCATCTGCCGGAATACCGTGGCGATCGCGCCGTCGATCCGGTCGGCCAGCAGGCTCAGCCGGGCGTCCTCGTCGTCGGCGTCAGCGAGCATCCGCCCGAACACCAGCGCCTCGCCGAAGACCGACGCCGTCTCCGCCAACGTCAGCGGCGTGGACTGGTGAAAGATGCCCTGGGGCTGCGCCAGCGCCGCGTGCAGGCCGTGGCCGAGTTCGTGGGCCATGGTCAGCACGTCCCGGCGGCGAGCGGTGAAGTTGAGCATCACGTAGGGATGGGCGCTCGGAACCGTGTAGGCGCAGAAGGCGCCGCCACGCTTGTTCGGGCGCACGGGCGCGTCGATCCAGCGCTCGTCGAAGAAGCGCTTGGCCACGTCACCCGCCTCGGGTGAGAAGGACGCGTAGGTATCGAGGACCAGGTCGCGCGCCTCGGCGAACGAGTACGTCACCTCGCGCGGCAGCACGGGCGCGGCCCGGTCGTAGTCGGCGAGCCGGCCGATGCCGAGCAGCTTGGCCTTCAGTCTGTACCAGCGCTGGGGAATGTCGAACCGGCCGCGGACCGCCTCGATCAGCGCCATCACGGATTCGTCGGAAGCCTCGTTGGCCAGGTTGCGCGACGCCAGCCAGTGCGGATAGGCGCGCAGTCGATCGTCGACCGCCTTGTCGTGCAGAAGCGTGTTGTAAATGAACGCCCGCGTGCGCAGGCCCGGCTGCAGCGCGGCCGAGATCGCCTCGGCGGCCACGCGCCGCTCCTCGCGGGCGGGAGCCTGAAGCCGGCTGAGCGCGATCTCCAGCGAGACCTCGTCGCCGTCGAGCGGGACCCGCAGAGCCGAGCAGAGCTCGCCGAACAGTCGGCCCCAGGCGCTCTGGCTGGAGAGCGCCTTCTCGGCCAGGATCTTCTCCTCCGGCTCGGTCAGCAGGTGCGGCCGGTAGCGCCGCGCGCTGCGCAGGTGGTGGCGAGCGAAGTCAATACCCTCGGGCTTGCGGCCCGCTCGGCGTCCGGCCTCGCCTGAACGGGCCGAGCCCGAGTCATCCGGCTCCTCCAGCAGCGCATCGGCCTTGTCGTCCTCGATCGCCGCCCACTCGAGCTCGAAGAACAGGAGCTTGGTCTCAGCCTCCGTCGCGCGCTCCTGCATCCGCTGCAGCAGAGCTCCGCGAGCCGGGTCGGCGGTGTCGGTGGAGAATTGCAGCGACGCGTAGGAGGCGGCGCGGCCGACCAGGTCGCTGATCGCGGCGAGCTCCCGCATCGCCTCGACCAGGCCGGCGGCGTCCAGGTCGGCGACCTGCCCCGCGTAGCGCTCCGCGAACCCTTGGGCCCGCTCCGTCGCCTCGCTCAGCTCGCGGTCGACGCCGGCGTCGCCCTCGCCGTCGACCAGGGGGGCAAGGTCCCACGCGGTCTTCAGCAGCTCGGGATCGGATAGGAGTTCGGCCGCGGTTGACATGGAGCGAGAGATTAGCGGCGCCGGCAGCCCGCCGGATCCAGTGATCCGGCGAGCGCGTAGACGGCGATCGGCTGTCCGGCGGCGCGGTGGGTGTAGAGGAGCCGCGCCGCCGGATCCGCCGCGGTCCAGGCGCCCTCCGGCGAGAAGTGCAGCGGCTTCGGGCGCCAGGGATCCCGCGCGGGAGTGGTGACGACGTAGCGGAAGTGGCCGGCGTTGACCGCGGTTCGCCAGCGCCGGCAACTGGTGATCGGCGTGAACGAGCCGTGCGGGCCGCGCGCGGCGACGTACTCGACGCGGTTGGAGTCCGTGACTCCGAACAGCGGATAGGAGAAGAAGCCACCGAACGTCCCGACGATGCCGACGCGGACGTGGTGCGTGTTCCGGAAGAGCGCCCACACGTGGGCGAGCGACGACACGCCGGGGTTGAACTGATAGCGCCCGCGGAGGTAGTGCCGCTGCCAGCCGTAGCCGGCCGCGGCG
>JALYXK010000146.1 GCA_030947145.1 Actinomycetota bacterium | reverse complement strand
CGGCGAGGTCGGCCGGCCCGAAGCTCATGCCCTGCATGCGCGGGCTCGCGGTGGCGATCTCCTCGAGGTTGACCACGCCGAGGCCGGTCTCCAGCAGCGCGTGCACGAGGATCGGCCGGTCGAGTCCCGCCTTGGCCTCGAGCTGCGCCAGCAGCCGGTCGACGTAATGGATGTCCCACGGCCCCTCCACCTTCGGCAGCATGAGCACCTCGAGCTTATTCCCGATCTCGCTGACCAGCGTGGTCAGTTCGTCGAGGATCCAGGGTGACTCGAGGCTGTTCACCCGCGTCCACAGCTGCGTGTCGCCGAGCTCCATCTCCCTGCCCACACGGACCAGCCCGGCCAGCGCGGCCTCCTTGCGGTCCACCGGCACGGCGTCCTCGAGGTTCCCGAGCAGGATGTCCACGGTTGGGGCGATGTCGGGTACCTTGGCCACCATCTTCTCGTTGGAGAAGTCCAGGAAATGAATCATCCGCGAGGGCTTGAACGGGATCTCGAGCATCGGGGCGGGAGCTCCGAGCGCGAGGGGCTTGCCAAAATCGCGGGGGTTTCTCACTGCAGTTCTCCTGTTCGGTTGACCGGCAAAGCTAGCGATCAGAGGCTAGCCGCGTTCCCCCAGGCCGGCTGGCATCCTGCGTGGCGCCTCATTACGACTAGGAGTCAAGAACCCATGCCCCAGATCGAGACCGACCAGGCTGCCCGCGAGGCCAGCGGCGCCCACCCTTACGGCCGTTACCTCGAGGAGTTCGAGGTCGGCGCTGTGTACAAGCACTGGCCGGCGAAGACGGTGACCGAGTCAGACGACCACCTGTTCTGCCTGATCACCATGAATCACCATCCGCTCCACCTCAACGATGTCTACGCCAAGCAGTCGCAACAGGGCCGAAATGTCGTGGTTGGACCGCTCGTCTACTCGCTGGCCCTGGGCATGAGCGTCTCGGACGTGAGCGGCAAGGCGATCGCCAACCTGGCCACCGAAGAGCTCAGCCATCCGGCGCCGGTCTTCCATGGCGACACGCTGTTCTGCGAGTCGGAGGTGCTCGAGGTGAAGCCATCAAGGTCCAAAGAGGATCGGGGCACCGTCAAGGTGCACACGCGGGTGCTCAATCAGGACGGCGTGCTGGTGGCCGAGTTCAAGCGGCTGGTGCTGGTTCCCCGCCAGGACCCGGGGGCTCCGCTGGCCGGGGCGGAGAGCAACGTCGAGTAGTTGCGCCCGGCGGATAGCCGCGCTGGCCGGCGGGTATCCCTACTGCACCGGAAACAGGCCTCGTGTCGGGGTCGGGTACCCTCATCAGCCTCGAAATTCACCGACAGGTGGCCGCCCCCGCCATCGATGCCTCAAGGGAGTACCTGAATCTCAATGTCCCACACCGCTTCGAAGGATCAAGCCAAGACCAGCAACGAACGCCTGCGAGCGTGGGTAGAGGATGTTGCGGCGCTGACCCAGCCTGACGAGATCCAGTGGTGCGATGGTTCTGCGGACGAGTACGACCAGCTCGCGCAGGCGCTGATCGACGCGGGGACATTCCAGCGGCTGTCGGAGGCCAAGCGTCCGAATTCCTACCTGGCGCTGTCGGAGCCGGCCGACGTGGCGCGGGTCGAGGACCGGACGTTCATCTGCTCGAAAGACGAGTCCGACGCCGGGCCGACGAACAACTGGCGGGAGCCCGAGGAGATGCGGGACATGCTGACCGGCCTGTTCGAGGGGTCGATGCGCGGGCGCACCATGTATGTCGTCCCGTTCTCGATGGGCCCGCTCGGCTCGCCGATCTCCCACATCGGAGTCCAGCTGACCGACTCCGCCTACGTGGCGGTCTCGATGCGGATCATGACGCGGATGGGCCAGGACGCGCTGGACGCGCTGGGCGCTGACGGCGACTACGTGCCCTGCGTGCACTCGGTCGGGGCGCCGCTGGCGCCCGGGGCCCACGATGTCCCGTGGCCGTGCAACGCCGAGAACAAGTACATCGTTCACTTTCCCGAGACCCGGGAGATCTGGTCCTTCGGCTCGGGCTACGGCGGCAACGCGCTGCTGGGCAAGAAGTGCTTCGCGCTGCGGATCGCCTCGGTGATGGCCCACGACGAGGGCTGGCTGGCCGAGCACATGCTGATCCTGAAGCTGACCTCGCCCGAGGGGGAGGTCAAGCACATCGCGGGGGCGTTCCCGAGTGCCTGCGGGAAGACCAATCTGGCGATGCTGATTCCGACGCTCGAGGACTGGAAGGTCGAGACGATCGGCGACGACATCGCCTGGATGAAGTTCGGCGAGGACGGCAAGCTCTACGCGGTGAATCCCGAGGCCGGCTTCTTCGGGGTCGCCCCGGGCACCGGCGCGCTGACCAATCCCAACGCGATCGACACGATCGGGAGCAACTCGATCTTCACCAACTGCGCGAAGACCGACGACGGCGACGTCTGGTGGGAGGGCCTCACCGGTCAGCCGCCGGACCATGCGATCGACTGGTGCGGCAACGAGTGGACGCCTGACTCCGAGACCCCGGCGGCGCATCCGAACGCCCGCTTCACCACGCCGGCCGCCCAATGCCCGTCGATCGCCCCCGAGTGGGAGGACCCGAAGGGCGTGGCGATCGACGCGATGCTGTTCGGTGGCCGCCGCTCGACGGTCGTCCCCCTCGTCCACGAGGCTCGCGACTGGCAGCACGGCGTCTTTTTGGGCTCGATCATGTCCTCCGAGACGACCGCCGCCCAGGCCGGCGCGGTGGGCAAGCTCCGCTTCGATCCGATGGCGATGCTGCCGTTCTGCGGATATCACATGGCCGATTACTTCGCCCACTGGCTCGAGCTGGGCCGGCGCCAGGGCGCGCAGCTGCCGAGGATCTTCTACGTCAACTGGTTTCGAAAGGACGAGAACGGCAAGTTCATGTGGCCGGGCTACGGTGAGAACTCCCGGGTCCTGGCCTGGGTGTTCCGCCGCTGTGAGGGCACGGCGAAGGCCAACGAGACCGCGATCGGGCTGGTGCCTCCGGTGGGCGAGGGCGGAATCGATACGACCGGCCTCGACGTCAGCCCGGACACGATGACGCGGCTGCTCGAGGTCGACGTCGAGGGCTGGAATGCGCAGATGCCCCAGCTGCAGCAGCACTACGCCGAGTTCGGCGAGAAGCTCCCGTCCGAGCTGCGGTCACAGCTCGAGGCGCTGGAGCAGCGAGTGGGCAGCTAAGCCACCGGGAGTCCCCGGCCGCGGTGAAGCCGCCGGCGGCCGGGGCCTGCGTACCCTGAGGCTGTGGCCCTTGCCTTCATACCCTCCGATGCCGCCCTGCTGGCCCTGCAGGCCGGCGTGGTCGCCGCGCCGCGGGTCGCCCCCGGGCTGAACTCGCTGGACCGGCTGCGCAGCCGAGGCTGGGCGCTGGTGCCCCTGGCCTCGATCGTGCTGGTGATCTTTGCCATCCGCTACGCCTCGGACACCGCCACCTGGCTGACCTATCTGGCCCTGGTCGCGGTGCCGCTGCTGGCCGCGGTGGCGCTCGGCTGGGCCAGCCGGGGGGCGCGCGCCGGGTACGCGCTCGTCGTCGTCCCGCTCTTCGTGCTGAGCTGGGCGGCGCCGCATTCGCTGGCGGGCCAGGGCGCCGGGGCGCTGCTGTCCGCGCTTAGCTGCGTCACCCTGGGGGTGCTGCTCGCCGCGGTGGCCCCAGGGGGATGGCTCAAGCTGGGGATCGTGGCGATGGCGGCCGCCGACGCATGGCTGGTGGCATCCGACCTGCTTCAGGCTCCGAACAATGCCCTGGTGGCTGCGCATCCGGGCGCCGGCCTGCCGCAGCTGCAGAGCGAGAACTTCGGCTCGGTGACCATGGGCTACGGCGACCTGTTCGTCGCCGGAGTCTTCGGCGCGGTGCTGGCGGCCGATCGGACGCTCCAGCGCTCCGGCGCGCTGGTGACGCTGGCGCTGGCGGCGACGTTCGACCTGCTGTTCCTCTTCGTCGACGAGCTGCCGGCCACCGTGCCGGTGGCGCTGGCGCTGGTCGTGCTAGAGGCCTGGGGTTGGCGGCGGCGCCGAAGCGCAAGCCCTAATGCTGCGAGTCGCCGGTCGATGCCGGCGGGCGCGACTCCTCGGCGAGCGACGTGATCGCCAGCGTTCCGCGCGCGGCCTCCTCGAGCACCTCGGTGGCCTCCTCGGCCGAGCGGGCGTAGAGCTCGACCAGCAGGTGCACGACGATTCGATCGTCGTCGTGCTTGTGGAAGCGGACGTGGGTGAAGAACTCGCGGGTTCCGTGGTCGCCGAAGGCGGCGTAGGAGAGGGCGTCGCCGGCCTCCGGCCCCGAGCAGGTCTCGACATCCTCGGCGTCTACGGTCACGGTGCAGGAGGCGACCCACGGGGTGCCGGCGATCATCCGCTCCCAGCGATCCTCGATCGGCTCGACCCGGCCGTTATGGAAGCCGAGGTGCGGCTGATCATGCATGCACTCGAGGCACTGGACGACCGCCTCCTGCATCTCATCGACGACTTCCCCGCGTTCACCGCTCTCGGGGTCGATCCGATGAATGCCCTCGTAATGAACCTGAACTTCGAGGTTTTGGGACCAACAGCGGTAGCACCGCAGCCAGCTTCGAACCTCGGTTGATCCCTCCATGACTCTGATTCTACGATCACGTGGTGAGCGACAACCTCGACGGGTCCTGATGGCGGCTCGGAACGAGCCGATCGGGGTGGTGCTGGCCGGTGGCCGGGGTCGGCGCATGGGAGGGGAGAAGGCCACGGTTCTCCTGGCCGGGCAACCGTTGATCGCCTACCCGCTGCAGGCGCTGGCCGAGACCGTCGCGGAGGTCAGGATCATCGCCAAGCCCGACACCGAGCTCCCGAACATCGCCGGGGTCACCGTCTGGATCGAGCCGGAATCCCCCCGTCATCCGCTGGTCGGGATCGTGCACGCGCTCGCCCTGGCCGAGGGGCGCGCGGTGCTGGTCTGTGCCTGCGACCTCCCGCTGGTCACGCCGGCGCT
>JALYXK010000125.1 GCA_030947145.1 Actinomycetota bacterium | reverse complement strand
GGCCTGGCCGGTGCCGCCGGCGCGCACTTCGCCGCCGAGGCCACGCCCGCTCCACCGGAGCCGTTGGCCTCGGAGGTCGCGCCCGAGAACGAAGCCGCGGCCGCCTGAGGCAGGGCCGGGCCGCCGGAGCCATGGCTCGAGCCTGGCGAGAGACCGAGCTATTGGCTCGCTTTCTCGCCACGGCTCGCGGCGTCGATCTCGTCGGCGACCGAGCGCCATAGGCTGACGTGCACCCGCGGGCGCGCGCGGGTGGATGCGGCCCCGGCGCGACCGCTGGACATCGCCTGGGTCGCGTCCGAGGTGGTGGCGAAGCGTTGGAGCGACAGCGCGGCCGGCAGCGTCCGCCCGAGGCCGAGCGTGCTGGCGTGCCACATCTCCACAAACGGGGTGCCACGCACGTCCAGACGCACCAGCGCGCGGCGCCGCACCTCGTCGAGAACGAAGTGCGTGAGCGTGAGCAGGATGCCCTCACCGGCGGCGGCGGCGGCGATCGCGGCGGCGTGACTGGTGTAGGCGGAGATGTCGCTCGGCGCGATCCCGGAGCGGGCGAGGAAGAGGCCGGTCGTGGTGGTGGGGTCGATATCGGGCGGACCGGCCAGCCAGCGCTCGTCCTCCAGCGCCGAAGGGGCGATCTGTCGCTGGCCGGCCAGCGGATGGCCGGGCGCCGCGACGATCATCAGCCGGCAGCGCAGGAACGGAACCGTGGCGATCGTGCCGGCGCGGTCGGGTCCCGGGTGGGGACCGAGGGCGATATCGGCGCGTCGGTGCTCGAGCAGGTCGGCGAAGGCGGATCCGGGGACCGCCTCAACCTCGATCTCGAGTCCCCCGTCGCGGGCGGTGAACGCCTCGATCAGCGGTCCGACGTGCTCGGCGACCAGATTCGTGGCCACCACGTGCATGCTGCGGGGCTGGCCCGGCGAGTCCTGCACGGAGCGCCGGGCCTGCTCGGCCAGGCCGAGGATCTCGCCGGCCAGGGCCGCCAGCCGCCGGCCGCCGGCGGTCAGGGCAATGGCCCGTCCGTCGCGGACGAACAGCTCGTCGCCCAGTTCCCTGCGCAGGGCGGCCACCGCCACCGACACCGCCGATTCGGTGACCTCCAGCTCGGCCGCCGCGGCTTTGACCGATCCGAGACGGGCAACCAGGACGAAGGAGTGAAGTTGGGCGAGGGTCAAAGCTCGTTTGGCCTAAGCGATCGCTCATGTCCTACTTGACTTCCCGACCATAACAGCGCCAGAGTGTCTCCTGAGGGAGAGTCCGGAGGCGCCGGTCGACTGACCGAGCCGCTGTCTGGGACATCCCGGAGAGAGAGGCCTTGCAAGTTCCAGCACCGTTTGAGTACGAGCGCGCGAGCTCCGTGGAGCACGCGCTCGAGCTACTCACCCGATTCGGCCCGGAGGCGCGCCTGCTGGCCGGGGGCCATTCGCTGCTGCCGATGATGAAGCTGCGGCTGGCCGCGCCGGAATACCTGATCGACATCGACCCGCTGGCCGGCGAGCTGGGCTACATCCGCGGGGGGCCGCGCGGCCCGGACGGTCAGGCCGGCTACCTGCTGATCGGGGCGATGACGCGCCACCAGGCGCTGCTCGAATCGGACTTGCTGGCGCGCCGGCTGGCGATCTTCACCGATGCCGAGCGGGTGATCGCCGACCCGGTGGTCCGCAACCGGGGGACGATCGGCGGCGCGCTCTGCCAAGCCGACCCGGCCGAGGACCTCTCGGCCGTGTGCGCGGCCGTCGGGGCTGAGCTGAAGATCCGCGGCGCCGGCGGCGAGCGCGTGCTGAGCATGACCGACTTTCATCGCGGGCCCTACCGGACCGCGATCGGCGAGGCCGAGATGCTGGTCGAGATCTGCGTTCCGCTTCACGAGGACTGCGGCAGCGCCTACGAGAAGGTCGAGCGACGCGTGGGCGACTGGGCGATTGCCGCGGCCGGAGCCTGCGTGAAGCTCCGCGGCGGCCGGATCGAGTTCGGGCGGGTGGCGCTGGCTGCGGTCGGCTCGGAGGTGACCTGCGCCGAGGCCGAGGAGGCCCTGGCCGGGCAGCGGCCGACCGACGAGCTGTTTGCCCGGGTGGGGCGGATCGCCGCCGCGGCCTGCTCACCGGTGGCCGATCAGCGCGGCTCGGTGCGCTACAAGCGCCACATCGTCGGGGTGCTGACCGAGCGGACGCTGCGACGGGCGACGGCGCGCGCGCTGGGGGAGACGGACTAGTGCAGGTGACGGTGTCGGTCAACGATCGGGAGTACACGCGGGAGATCGAACCGCGCGTGTTGCTGGTCCATTTCCTGCGAGACGAGCTCGCCCTGACCGGCACGCACTGGGGCTGCGACACCTCCAACTGCGGTGCCTGCGTGGTGCTAATGGGCTCGGAGCCGGTGAAGTCCTGCACTGTGCTGACCGCGACCGCCGCCGGCTACGAGATCCGGACCGTCGAAGGGCTCGAGATCGACGGCGTGCTCGATCCCGTGCAGCAGGGCTTCACCGAGCAGCACGGACTCCAATGCGGCTTTTGCACACCCGGAATGCTGATGACCGCCCGGGCCCTGCTCGACCGGCGGGCGGGCGGGCCGCCGATCACCGACGCGGAGATCCGCGAGGCGATCTCCGGGCAGATATGCCGCTGCACCGGCTACGCCACGATCGTCCGCTCGATCCGCTGGGCGGCCGAGCATGTGAATGAGGAGGTTGCCGGCTGATGGTCTCACGACACTCGAGGGAGGTCTGAATGTTCGTCCCGATCGGTGCGTCCACGGGCTGGAACATAGGTCTGGTGCTGGGCATCGTGGTGATTGCCGTCGCCGCGGCGATCGTGATCGTGATCGTGGCGCTTGCCCTGCGGATCGCCAGGCAGGCGCGCGCCGCCCTGCAGGGCGTCGAGCAGGTCCGCGCGCAAACCGACGAATTGGACGGGGTCGGGCGGATCAACGACTCCGGGGTGAGGATCCTGCATTCCGCGCGTGCGCTGAGAAAGGTGGCGGTGGGCAAATGACGATCTCGCTGGCGGCGATTTCCGCCAATCATCTGTGGGGAATCGCGCTGGGCATCGGCCTGGGCGGCGCCGTGGTGGCGGCGGTGCTCCTGGTTGTGCTGGTGAGGACTGTCCACGACATCGACATGTCAGTCGCCGGCCTGCTCGAAGTGGCGGGCAAGGTCGGCGCCAACACGGCCAACATCCCGCAACTGACGGCGACGGCGCCGGTGCTGGCGCAGATCGTGCAAGAGGCCGTGGTCCAGGACGGCTATATGAACGCGCTTACCGACGGGTACGGTGGAAAATGAGCTCAGTTCACGTATTGGTCCTGCTCAGCGTCCTGTTGGCGGCCACCGTGGTTGGCGTCCTGGCGGTCGCGCTGATCCGGGTCCGCAGCGGCCTGCAGTCGATCAGCCAGGGCCTCGATCAACTTGGGCAAGCGCTGTCGGGCGTCGAGTCCGAGCACCTACGACCGCTCGAGCCCGCGGTCAAGACCATCAACGCGCAGTTCGACGTGATCCTGGGGGCGATGCCCGGGATCGCGCGTAAGGCCGCGATCGTCGCCGAGAGGAGGCCACGATGATCGTCTGGTGGCTGGGGGACGTGCTCCTGCTGGTGGTCGTCCTGCCGATTGTCATATACCTGCTCAGCGGCGTGCTCGAGGCTGCCCGCAGCATCATTCCCAGCGTGAAAGGGATCGCCTCGGTGGCCGCCGCCGGGTCCAAGGACCTCGACGCCGCGGCGCTGCTCTTGACCACGCAGGACCAGGTAATCAAGACCGTCGAGGTGGTCGCCAACTACGGCGGCTCGCTCGACGTGATCCTCGACGACGCGAGTTAGGAGACAGCCATGCCTGCAGCAGGTGTTGTCACGATCATCGCTGTACTCCTGATCGTCCTCGCGCTCGTGGTCTACCTCGTCTCGACGATCCTGGCCCTACGCCAGATCACCGCCGGGCTCGACGAGGCGCTCCAGGGCGTCGGCGAGCTGGTGCAGAAGAGCGCGCCGGTAGGCGACGTGGTCACCACGATCAACCGGCAGCTCGACGCCGGCGTGGATCTGCTCGAGGGACTGCTCGTCAAGAAGGCAGGTCTGCGGGACGCCGTCGGCCTCGTCGACGGGCTCTATCCCGGCGCGGGCGCGGCCGGTCTGCGGAACTTCCCGGAGAGCCGCACGATCAGCGCGCCACGGATCTCGGAGGTCTACACCAAGGGAACCCTGACGCTGGCCCGGCTCGGCCGGGAGGCGCCGATCGCCGCCGCCAGCCCCGAGGGCCCCGTGCTCCGCAACGTGCTGGCCGGCAGCCTGGCGGCGCGCTCGCTGTATCCCGAGGTTCGTCAGACGCGCCCGACGAACCTGCCGGCCTCGCCGGCGATCGGCGCCGAATCCCCGGTGCAGTACGACCCCAGCGAAGAGGTGGGAGGGCCGCGCAAGCGGATGCCCGCCCGCGTGGCAGGGCCGGCGCCGCCGGCCCCGCCCGCACCTTCCGCCGCCGAGTCGGAGCCATCGCCGCCCGCCCCGGACCCGGACGTCATCCGTTGGAAGCGCGACTAGAGGCCATGGGCAACCGCATCCGTTACGAAAGGACACGCCGTGCAGACACCCGCACCGTTTGAGTATGAGCGGGCGACCAGCGTCGAGGGCGCGCTCGCCTCGCTGCAGCGGCTCGGCTCCGAGGCCCGGATCATCGCCGGCGGCCACAGCCTGCTGCCGATGATGAAGCTGCGTCTCGCCAACCCCGAGTATCTGATCGACATCAACGACCTGACCGAGCTCTCCTACATCCGGCAGGAGGGCGACCAGATCCACATCGGCGCGCTGGCCCGCCATGTCGAGCTGCTCAAGTCGGAGCTGCTGGCCGAGAAGTTCCCGGTGTTCGCGGACGCCGAGCTGGAGATCGCCGATCCGGTCGTGCGCAACCGCGGCACCCTCGGCGGGTCGCTGTGCCAGGCCGACGCGGCCGAGGACCTCAGCGCGGTGTGCACCGCGCTGAAAGCCCGGGCGGTGATCCGGGGGGCCGGCGGCGAGCGGCTGGTGGGGATGGACGAGTTTCACATCGGCCCCTACATGACCGCGGTGGGCGAGGGTGAGATGCTGACCGGGGTGAGGATTGCCGTGCGCGCGGGCGCCGGAAGCGCCCACGAGAAGGTCGAGCGGCGGGCCGGCGACTTCGCGATCGCGGCCGTCTCGGCCGCGGTGTGGATCGACGGCGGCACGATCGTCGACGCCGGAATCGCCCTCAGCGGGGTCGGCCCGATCACGGTCCACGCCGAACGGGCGGAGGAGGCCCTCAAAGGCCAGCAGCCTTCCGAGGAGCTGTTCGCCCAGGCGGGCGAGATCGCCGCGGCCGACTGCGCCCCGATCCCCGACGGCCGCGGGCCCGCCGACTACAAGCGTCACCTCGCGGGCGTGCTGACCAAACGCGCATTGCGCCGAGCCGCCACCCGCGCCCTGCACCAGGAGGCCTGAAAGCCGATGCAAGTGACCATCACGATCAACGGCGAGCCGGTCTCCCGCGACGTCGAGCCACGCCAACTGCTCGTCCATTTCATCCGCGACACCCCGGGGCTGACCGGGACGCACTGGGGCTGTGACACCTCCAACTGTGGCGCCTGCGTGGTGCTGATGGACGGCCAGCCGGTGAAGTCGTGCACGACGCTGGCGGCGATGTGCGAGGGACACGAGATCCGCACGGTCGAGTCGCTCGAGGTGGGTGGGCAACTCGATCCTCTGCAGCAGGGCTTCCACGAGCTACACGCGCTGCACTGCGGGTTCTGCACCCCCGGGATGCTGATGACCGCGCGAGCGCTGCTGGACGAGAACCCCGACCCGAGCGAGCACGAGATCCGCACCGCGATCTCGGGTGCGATCTGCCGGTGCACGGGCTACAAGAACATCGTCGCCGCCGTGCGCTGGGCGGCCGACCACGAAGCCGCGATGTCATCCGGTCCATCGTCCCCACAGGAGGCGTGAGCATGGCCACGACAGAGGAGAACCTGGGCGGGCGGGACCCGATTGGCACCGAGCGGCCGATCGGCTTTGGCCGGCTCAAGCGCAAGGAGGACGCCCGCTTCATCCGGGGGAAGGGCACCTACCTGGACGACATCCGCCTGCCGGGGATGGTGCACGGTGCGATCCTGCGCAGCCCGTACGCGCACGCCAAGATCCTCTCGATCGACACCTCGCGGGCGCTGGCCCACCCGAATGTCGCCGCCGTGGTCACCGCCAAGGATTTGGAGACGCTGGGGCTGGCCTGGATGCCGACGATCTCCTACGACACCCAGGCCGTGCTGGCGGGGGACAAGGTCCGCTTTCAGGGCCAGGAGGTCGCGTTCGTGATCGCCACCGACGAATACTCGGCCCGCGACGCGCTTACGCTGATCGACGTCGAGTACGAGCCGCTGCCGGCGATCGTCAACGCCCGCAAGGCGCTCGATCCGGATG
>JALYXK010000117.1 GCA_030947145.1 Actinomycetota bacterium | reverse complement strand
GACTCCGGATCGAAGCCGCCCGCGCCCATCGCGGAGAAGTAGCCCGAGTTCTCCGGGAAAGCCTGGTCGTCAGGCACCGAGCCCTCGAGCACCACCACGTAGGGCGCGCCCAGTTCGCCGTTGGCGGCTTGCTTGAATGGCCGGATGAACTCGGCCCCGGCGCCGGGGGACAGCACGGGGTGATGGAGCACGACCTTCGGCAGCCCGGGAATGTTTCCGAGCAGAAGATCCTCCACCGATGGATTGGTGGCGCCGGTGGCGGCGATCGAGCAGCCATCACAGCTCATCCCGGCGATCCAGAAGACGTGGACGATGTTCAGCGGCCCGTCGGGGTTCCCCCCCAGGCCGCCGAGCCCGGGAGCCACGTCGCCCCCGAAGACGCCGCCGGCGTGCGGCACCGTCTGCAGCTTCTGCCGCTCACCTCGACCACCATAGAAATCCTGTGCCATAAGGTCCTACCACCTCCCGCCCGACGAGTAGCTCGCTGTGTGTAGGATACACATAGTCCAGTGACAGTGATACAGCAGCTCAGACGAAGAGGCGCCAGATGTGTCTAGCCATTCCAGGACAGATCGTCGAGTTCGTCGACGAGCCCAATCACATCGCCAAGGCGGAGGTCTCCGGCGTCAGAAGAAACGTCAGTGTCGCCCTCTTGGCCGAGGGGCCGGATGCCGTGGGCATCGGGGACTGGGTGCTGATCCACGTGGGCTTCGCGATGTCCAAGATCGACGAAGACGAGGCCCGCGCCACGCGCGAGTTCCTGCTGGCCCTCGGGGCTCCCTACGAGGAGGAACTCACGGAGATGCGGGCGAGCGGCATCGAGTGACGTGAGCGACCGGAGGTTGATGCCGGTCCAGGTCGAGGTCATCAAGGAGATCCTCGTCGACCGGATCCTGGGCGCGGTCCTGGAGCTATACCCCGGAGATCCCCCGGCGCTCGTGAACCAGGCGCTGGAGGCTGACCTGGATCTGACCGCTTGCGACGGCGGGGCCGTCGACCTGCGGATGCGGCGCATCGGCTACCTGACCCGGATCGTGGAGGCCGATCTGTTCGAGCCGGCACGCGAGCCGATGGAGGGCCTCGCCGCGGACCTGGCCTGGCGACGGACCGTGATCGAGGACTGGGCCGCCGCCGTCTCGGCGCTGAGCGCCGAGCTGGCGGGGGATGAGCCGCTGCCCAAGCCGAATCCCAACGACGAGCGCGCCACGAGCTGGAAGGTGCCGGGACCGGGCGGGCACGTGCGCCATTACGTAGTGGCCGCCGCGATCGCGGACTGCCTGAGCGGGGATATGGACGGAATGAGTGGACTCCCGGAGGGCGTACTGGACGCCGCCGAGCTCAAGCGCAACTGGATGTACGGCTTCCTCGTGCGCTGCTGCGAGGAGGCGCTGCCGCCTGCAAGTCCGCTGTCAGACCGTTGACGCCTTCGTCCCGCATCCCTAACGTGTCGCTTTCAGAAAACTAGGCACAGGAGACGCATTCCGTGAGAAAGAGGCGCCGACCCGCCCAAGAACTCAGGGCGACGATCGATGGGTTGCCGCTCGATGTCCGTCAGGCGGTGCTCGCGGGGCTGAACAGCCGGCGGATCATCGCCGGCGCTCACGCCGACGGCGCTGGTGGCGTCTGCCCGATGGTGGCGGCGGACGTCCGCTGGCAGTGCATCGATCGCGACAGCGTGGCCCGGGCGCAGGAGGCCGCGCGCGCTTGGGATCGCTATACCGAGGCGACGAACGCCTGGCATCCGGCCACCAAACGTCAGCTCCTGGCCTTGCGGGCGATGCTCGAGGCGAGCATCCTGGAGCAGTCGACCTCGAACGGGATGCCGCTGTCGGCCGCGATTGCCGAGCACGAGCGAGCCCGGTCGAGCCGCAGGGCCAGCGATGCACGGACCGGGACGCCTCCGACTCCGGGGCTACGTTCCAGGTCTCGCCAACCCACCGGCGAGCGTGACCGCACCAGCGAGCTCCGCGGGCGATGGGGATGGTCGTGGACGCGTCCGGTCCGCAGCTATGAAGATTACGAGGAGACGCTGCGCTCCCTGCCCGAGAGCGACCGCCGCGAGGCTCTAGCGCGCTGAGCTGGGGATCAGGGCCGAGTCGACGCTCAGCGCCACGAACTCGCGATAGCGGCTGAGGAAGACCTGGACAGTGTGGTTGGTGGCGGCCAGGGCCTTCGCCTGGGCGTGCAGTTCTTCCCGGCCGGCGCGAGTCAGCTCATAGATCCGCCGGTCGGGCCCGGCGGTCGACTGCTGCCAGGCCGAGTGCACAAAGCCGGCGTCTTCGAGCGCCCGCAGGTTGCGGTAGAGCCCTCCCGGATCAGGCCGCTCGAAGCCCAGCGGCTGAAGGCGCTCCAACAGTTCATATCCGTGGGCCGGTTGCTCGAGCAGGAGCAGCATCAGCGCCGGGCGCACGAACTTCTTCGGCAGCGTCGGAAGTGAATCAGCTGACGACATGCCCGGTACGCTCCTCTAGACAGCGGGCAGCGTCCTCGGGCGACTCGTGGCACCAGCAGTCCTCGTCACATTCGCCGTGGGTCGGCCTGGTCAGGTCGGCGAACTCCTCCGCGAACGTCCGCTTGCCGGTCTCCTCGCCGCTGGGGGTCAAGCTGTAGCCTTCGCCGACGGGCTCCAGATAGCCGTCGGCCACGAAGCGATCGAGATAGGCCCGCAGGGTCTCGTGCGGGACGGCGAGGAAGCGGGCGAGCTCCTTTGTCGAGGGAGCGTCGGCCAAACCTTCCGAGCGCATCCAGTACATGGCCTGGAGCACCTCGTCGCGGATGCGCAGCACCTCAAGCTCGTTCATTGGCCACCAGTCTCCTTGCTAGCTCGCCGATTGCGTCCACGCCGGGGGAGTCGCCATCGAGGTCGAGCGGCGACACGCCGGCCCGCTCAGCCTCCGGGAAGTGCTGATCGAAGGGTACGACGCCGGCGACCTCGATGCCATGTTTGGCGCCGAACTCGTTAACGGCCTCCAGGTCCCGCTCGTCGCGGATCTTGTTCGCGATCAGTCCGACGCGCGCCAGTCCGAGGTCCCGGGCCAGAAGCGCCATGCGCCGACCCGTCTCCAGAGACTTGTAGTAGGGCTCGACGACGGCGTACATCGCGTCGGCATACTGGGCGGTGCCTCGGGAGAGGTGTTCCGGAGAAGCTTCCGTGTCGAGCAGGCAGACATCCTCATTGGCGTCCGAGGCGGCTTCGATAACGCTACGCACGGTAGCGTGCATGGAGCAGAGTCACCCGGTGCCCGCGTGCTGCGGGTGGGCCATCACCAGCAGCGTGACGCCGTCGGGCCCGGTCAGGGAATGCGAAGCGCACACCTCGTCCAGGGACTTGGTCAAGCCTACCCCTTGTGGAGTCCGGGCGATCAGATCGCGCGGAAGCGTGGGGACGCTGTTGAACCGCGACGGATCGATGCCCAGGGTAAGCGCGAGGTTGGGGTTGGAATCGCCGTCGATCGCCAACACCCGGTGACCGTCGCGGGCCAGCAGTCGACACATAGTTCCCGAGATCGAGGTCTTGCCCGATCCTCCCTTGCCTGCGATGCACAGTTTCATCACGTAAAGGATAACGACTTAGACTTCCGGCCGTGACCACGAACCCACACGAGATCGAATCCGATGCCGCGCCCCTGAGCGCCTCCCTCCAGGAAGCTTGCGAGCGCTGGTCGGAGCGGCCGGCCATCACCTCGGGCGCAACCACGATCACCTACGGGGTCCTGTGGGAGCGGGTGGTCTCGCTGGCGGCGGCATACGAGCGGTTCGGGATCGGCAAAGGTGACCGGATCCTGTGCCAGCTGCGCAACTGTCCCGAGCACGTGATCGCTATCGCCGCGGCCTGGCTGCGGGGGGCCGTCGTAGTGGGCGCGGACAACGACCTGACCGGCCCGGAGTTGCGCCGGCTGGTGGAGCGCCTCGGGGCCGCGGCGCTGGTGTTCCAGCCCCGCGGCGACGCGCCCGACGGGTTGGAGCCCTTGCGGGTGCTCGCCTCCGAGTGTGCCGACACTCGGCTCATCGTCCACGGCCCGGAGGCCGGCCCCTACCACTCGTTGGACGGCCTGGTGGCCGAGGACGGGAGTGTCCACGCCGAGGAGCTCGGACCGCTCGACACCGCCGTCCTCTTCCTGACCTCCGGGACGACGGGCGAGCCGAAGGCGATCGTGGAGAGCCGGTCGGCGCACTGGGCCAAGATGCAGATGTTCGCCGACGGCTTCCTCCCTGGACCGGACGACGTCCACCTGCTGTACCTGCCGATTTCGCACGTGTTCGGGTTCAGGCTGGCGCTGCTGGCCCTGCTGCGTGGTGGACGCCTGGTGCTGCTCGAGCGGTTCTCCGCAGCTCGCGCCCTGGAGCTCGTGCAACAGGAGCGGGTGACCGTTCTCCCGGGCGTTCCCGCCCATCTGCGGCTGCTGCGCGATCAGTACGACCCGGCTCGCCACGACGTAAGCAGTCTGCGCTGGGTGCTGTGCGCCGCGGCGGGCTTGCCGCGCGAGCTCGCGGAGTGGGTCTACACGGCGCTCGACGTGCGCATCATGTTCGTGTACGGGTGCAGCGAGGGCTTCACCACTCTGACCAACGCGGCGCCGGACATCCTCGCCGGCTCGGTCGGCAACACGGTGTTCCGCGGTCCCCCCGGCACTCCGGCCGCCGGCACCGTGCGGATCATCGACCCGGACACCGGTTCGCCACTGCCCACGGGCACAACCGGCGAGATCACCTACGGGGCGGTCATGCCGGTGAGCTACTGGGATCACCCGGAGGTCGCCGCCGACGGCTGGTATCGGACGGGCGATCTGGGTCACGTCGACGAGGCCGGACGCGTCTACGTCACCGGCCGGATCAAGGAGCTCATCAACCGTGGGGGGCTGCACGTCTCGATCACCGAGGTCGAGCTGGCCCTCATCCGCCACCCCGCGGTCGCCGACGGCGCGGTCATCCCGGTTCCCGACCCGGTGGTGGGGGAGGCGGTCAGCGCCTGCATCGTGCCGGCGCAGGACAGCTCGCTCAGCCTGGCCGAGCTCCGCAGCTTCCTGGGCGAGCACCTCGCGCGGCACAAGCTGCCCGACGAGCTCTGCGTCGTCGAGGCGATCCCGAGGACGGACATCGGCAAGGTCGACCGGCGAGTGCTCTCCGCGCGGGTGCTGAGCGGCGACGTGGCGCGCCAGCGCCTGCGCAACTAATCTCCCTACGGACCCCAACGGCGGCTCAGCCCGCGTCGAGCGCGCGCCGGATCGAGGCCGCCACCGCCTGCGGATCCTCGAGCGGACCCAGGTGACCGAGCGCCGGGTGCGCTTCGGTGCTGACGCGGGGCAGACGGGCGGCGACCGCGGCGGCGCGGGCAGCCGGGAAGGCCTCAGAGCGTCCACCGCGGACCAGCGTGACCGGACAGTGGACCCGCGCGAGGTGAACGAAGCAATCGTGCGCCGTGGCCATCTCATACACCAGGGCCTCGTGCTCGGGATCGCACTTGAGCCGCACACCACCGTTGGGCAGATCCGCAAAGCCGTGGTCCACGTAGGCCCTGAGCGCGCTCGGGTGCAGGTCGCCGAGCGGTGGCTTGGCGGCGTAGCCACGCAGGGCCTGCGCCCGGGAAGGGAACTCGGCGCGCCGGCGGCGTGTGCTCTGCGCCAGCCAGCTACCCGCGTCCCGTCCCAGGGGCGGGTCGGCCGGGACGACGATCGGCTCGAAGCAATACAGCGCGGCGAACGTGCCGGGCCTCGCCTGCTCAGCCAGCAGCAGCGCCGTCGCGCCGCTGGAGTGGCCGGCAGCTACCGGGCGCGGCAGCCCCAGGCCGTCCACCACCGCGAGCACGTCGGCCGCGAAGCTGCGCCAGTCGAAGTCCAGGCCGGCGGGTGGCGCCGAGTCGCCGTGGCCGCGCAGATCCGGGGCGAGGCACGCGAAGCAATCGGCGAGCCGGTCGGCCACCGGCTGCCAAACCCGTCCGTGAAAGCCCGTCGCGTGCGCGAGCAGCAGCCCCGGTCCATTCTCGGACAGCGCGTGGACCGCGATCCGGACCCCGTCGGGGCTCACCACAGATTCGTTCGCAGGCCCAGTGCTCACCGCAGTCCGGCTCCGGTATTGTCGATCGTCGTGGCGGTGCCAGCGTCTTCGGAGTCTCCCGTCGCCGGGGCGGTAGACCTCCCCTTTACTGTCGGGGCTGCCGATGCTATCCGGACGCAAGGACTGACCAAGGTCTACCCGGGCTCGGTCACCGCGGTCGACCGGCTCGACCTGTCGGTGCGCGCGGGCGAGCTCTTCGGTCTGCTGGGTCCCAACGGGGCGGGGAAGACCACCACCGTCGGGATGCTGACGACGCGGATCGTGCCTACCGCCGGGACCGCGAGCGTCGGCGGCGTCGACATCGTGGCTGATCCGGCCCGCGGGCGGGAGGCATGCGGCGTCGTGTCGCAGGGCAACACGCTCGACCGCGGCCTGAGCGTCCGTGACAACCTGTACTTCCACGGTCGCTACTTCGGCATGGGCCGCCGAGCGGCGCGCGCCGCCGCCGAGTACTGGCTGGAGGTGTTCCACCTCGAGCACAAGGCCAAGGTCGCAGTGGACACGCTGTCGGGCGGGATGGCCAGACGCCTGATGGTCGCGCGCGCGGTGCTGCACCGTCCGCCCGTGCTGTTCCTGGACGAGCCGACCGCTGGACTCGATCCGCAGAGCCGCCTCGGGCTGTGGGACGTGATCGCGGAGATGCACGCCGCCGGCCAGACGGTCCTGCTCACCACCCACTACATGGAGGAGGCCGACCAGTTCTGCGATCGCGTCGCGATCATGGATCACGGCCGCATCCTCGCCCTCGACACGCCCGAGAACCTGAAGGCCGGCCCCACCACCGGCGCGACGATCACGCTGAAGGCCGGCGGTGACCGCGCCCGGCTCGAGCGCCTGCTGGCCGGGATCGCCGAAACGCTGGCGCCGACGGAAGGGGGCTCCTTGCGCGTGCACCTCCCGACCGCCGACAGGTCGCTGGCCAAGGTCATCGCCAAGGCCGATCGATGTGGGTTCCCGCTCCTCGACGTCTCCGTCGACCAGGCCACGCTCGAGACCGTATTCATCAATCTCACCGGCAGGGCGCTGCGCGAATGATCGTGTTCGAGGAGGAGGCGGTGCCGGAACAGCGAGCGATCCGCCGATCCTCGCGCGCGGCCACGTTCGCGGCCTTCCGGGCCTTTGTCGTCCGCGACCTCACCGTGCTGGACTCCAACCTGCAGCGGTTCGTCCCCAGCGCGGTGATGCAGCCCCTGCTGCTGGTGTTCGTGTTCACCTATCTGTTCCCGGCGATCGGCATGACCGTCGGCGGCAATGCCGGGGGCCAGCGCTTCTCGACCACTCTGCTGCCCGGCGTGCTGGGCCAATCGATTCTGTTCGTGGGCATCTTCAGCGTGGGCATGAACCTGATCGTCGAGCTGGAGGCCGATGAGCTCGAGGACCGGGTGCTGGCTCCCGTGCCGATCACCACCGTGGCGGCGGCGAAGATCGTCTCCGGCGCCGCCCAGGCGTTCGTCGCGGCGCTGATCGTCTTCCCGGTGGCCGCGTTCCTGCCCTCCACCGGCATCTACCTGTTCGCCGACTGGCCGGTGCTGATCACCGTCCTGCCGCTGGCGTGTCTCACCGCGGCCTCGCTCGGTCTGGCGCTGGGCGTCGTCTTCGACCCCCGCTCCGGTCCCTGGCTGTTCAGCGTGGTCGCGCTGCCGCTCGCCTTCTTCGGCGCGGTGTTCTACACCTGGAACAGCCTCGGTCCGGTCCCCGTGATCCACTACGGAGTGCTGGCGAATCCGCTCGTGTACATGAGCGAGGGCCTCCGGGCCGCCACCGTGTCCGGCATACCGCACATGTCGCTGGCCGCCGTCTACGGCGCGCTCGGGGGGTTCACTATCCTCTTCACCGTGATCGGGGTGCGCGGGTTCCGCCGGCGCATCCTCAGCTGAGAGGGGGAGGGCAGCCATGGTCCGTCTAGCCGCCGTTGTCATCATCGCCCTGGTCGGGGCGATCGCGGCGTTCGTGGACTTCAGCCTCCCCGGTCGCCGAGGCTGCGAGCTGGCCGGCCAGCAGAGCCGCTCCTACCAGGCCCGCTTCGTGGAGCCGGTCAGCGTGACCCAGACCAGCCATGAGCTGCTGGTGACCCGGGACGGAAGCCCGGTGACGCACACGCATCTCTGCGTCAACACCGAGATGGTGGGCATGTCGGGGATGGGCTACAGCAACAAGGCCCGCGAGGTCGGAGCCGGCCACTTCAAGGTCAACTTCCAGTTCGGCATGGCGGGCACCTACACGGGCAACGTCGTGGTGGACGCGCACGGCAACCAGATCTCGATCCCGGTGAAGACCAAGGTCACCCAACCGGCTCCTTGACCCCCTCCGGGCGGGGGACCGCGCTGGTGATCGGCGCCGGGCCGGTGGGGCTGAGCTGCGCGCTGGCGCTGCACGCCCGGGGCGTAGCAGTGACGGTGCTGGAGGCCGAGCGCGAGGACGGCCTGCGCCCCGGCAGCCGGGCGATCTACCTGCACGGGGCGTCGCTGGCGCTTCTGGAGCGCGCTCACGCGGGCCTGGGGCGCGGGATCGCCGCCCACGGCCTGGTCTGGCCGGCCAAGCGCACGTTCTGGCGTGGCCGCGAGGTCTTCGCGCGCACGTACCCGCCTGCCCCCACCGACCGGCTGCCGCCGTTCATCAGCCTGCCGCAGACGGTGATCGAGCGCGAACTGGCGGCGGCTTGCGCGACGGTGGGCATCGACCTCGTGCGGGGGGCCCGGGCGCAGGCGCTCGCGGTGGGCTCCGGCGCCGTGGA
>JALYXK010000084.1 GCA_030947145.1 Actinomycetota bacterium | reverse complement strand
CTCAACCCGCGCGCGCTCGGCCTGAGCCTGACCGCGATCATCCGCGTGCGCCCCGCCCCCCGCCAGCTACGCCAGATCGCCGAGGTCGCGCAGAGCACGCCCGAGGTCGTCGACTGCCGGCGCATCATCGGCGATGACTGCTACGTCCTCACCGCCCACGTCCGCTCGGTCGAGCACCTCGAGGAGGTCATCGACCGGTTCGCCGCTTACGGACAGACCACGACCTCGATCGTCCAGCCCCCGTCGCCTCCCGCGGCCTGAGCGTCGGCGCCGTCATTCCCGGGGAGGGCGCCCGAGAATGACGACGCTCGACTGACCCGTACCGCTACGGACGGGCCGCGTCCGCGGCCTTGGCGAGCTCGGTCATGAACGCGAAGAACGCCGACGACTGGCCGCGGAACAGTCCGTCGGCGGTCAGGAACTGCAGGGCACCCATGGCCGCGCCGTGGGTCTCGGTGGGCCGGATGATCGAGCAGACTGGGAACTTCCGGCTGAGGAAGACCGTCGGCTCGGGCATGATCAGGTTGGTCTGGAACAGCTCACCGCCGAACGGCGGCGAGTTCAGATCGGGAAACTCCAGCCCGTTGGTCGGGTCCTTCAGCGCCGGGGCATTGCCGGCCTTGTCCATCCAGGTCTGGAAGTGCATCGTCTCGGTCGGTCCAATACTGAGCAGGACGCGTAGCACCTCCTTGTCCTTGACCCGCTGGGCCAGCTGCGGGTAGAGGCTGGTGCCGCCCTGCTCGATCGTGGCGAAGTGAAAGCCGGCCGTGTTGGCGATCGCCTGCAGGTGCTTCTCCGGCTTCAGGTCGGCGTCGGAGCGGGGGATGGCCGGGAACCTGCCCTTTAGCAGCCCGGGAACGGCCGGCGGGAACGTGCCGCCGAGGTCCGGGTTCATATTGGGGCTGCGGTACCGCGTCCACCAGGTGGTGTCCACGGTCAGCTCCATCAGGTTCGTCAGCCGCTTGACCTGCTGCGCGCCCGTGGCCTTGCTGCTCGGCAGTGAGCGGAAGCGCCCCAGATTGACCTCGGCCCCCCCGCGCGCCTTCAGGTAGGCGTTGATAAAGGTGAAGTGAGTGAACTCGTCCTCGGTGTTGTCGTGGACGTACTGCGCCATGTCGGCGTCGAGCACGTTCACGGCTTTCGTGAAGGCCTCGTTTCCGCTCCCGCCCGGCACCTCGCTGTCCTGGACCCCGCACAGCTCGTTGTACTGCTGCCACAGATCTGTCTCCAGGATCTCCGCCGCGGCCAGGAAGCGCAGGATCGCCTCATCGCCCTTGGTCAGGCGGGTGGATGCCGCGGCCAGCGGCAGGTCGGCCATCAGCCCCGCGCCCAGAGCCCCGACGCCGACGCCGGCGCCGACCAGGAAGGAGCGGCGGCTGCTCAGATCCCAGAGCCCCTCGGTCGGGTCGCTCGCGGATGGTGCTTCGGCTTCGCCGTTGGGCGTTGGCGGTGCCTGGCCCGACGATGAGATACCCCTACTCATATTGTGCTCCCTTCAGCTCCGAGACAGCTGGGCTCGAGATGCCAGCCTTTGTCATCCCTGACGCCGGCACCCGTCCGATCCTTCCCGGCCCCGGCGTCAGTTCGCGGCGTCCACCGCGGCGCGCAGGGCACCGAGGTCGGCCGCCCCGAAGACCACGCGATTTCGGGTGGCGACGTAGACGAGATCCAAGTTGACCTCGGCCCGGGCGATTCTGCGGGTCAGGTCGGCCAGCACGCCGGGGCGGTCCTCGACATCGACCACCACGACCTCGCGCTCGCGGGTGACCGCAAGATGCGAGATCGCCAGAGAATGCTTCGCCGCCTCGGGGTGCGGGACGAGGACGTGGAGCTCGACCCGCTCGCCTGTCCCGATACACGTGGCCGCGGCGACATTAACGCCGGCATCGCTGATCGCGGCCGCGACCTGCGCCAGAGTCCCCGGCGTGTTCTCGATCTCAATGACCAGGTCGAATGCCATGAGTCCCGCGCAGCGGAGCCTACTACGGCCCGCGCGGCCTAAGGCTGGGGGCCGTTTGCCTCCGGTACCGGCGCGGCCGGCTTGACGGCGAGCAGAAGCGCCATCTCGAGCCACTTCCAGTAGCAGTCGACATCGTCGAAGCCGAACTCCCGCAGCCATCCGAGCTGGCTCTCAACATCGAGCAGGCGGTCAGAAGGATCCTCGTCCGCCAGCGGCTCGCCGATGGCCGTGAAGAACGCCAGGTGCAGGCGACGTGTAGGCGACGCCACATGCTCGAAGTTTGCGAACACCCCGCCGGGTTCGAGCCGGTCGAAGATCTCGCCGTACAGCAAACGCTTTCGCGCATGCTCGAGATGATGGATGGCCATCGACGAGACGACGGCGTCGAAGCTCCCGAGCGCGGGCAGCGGTTGGGCCAGGTCATGCCGAACGAGCTCGACCCGCTCGTCGTCGCCAAACCGTTGGGCTGCCGCGTCCAGCATCGGCCCGGAGAAGTCAAGGCCGACCCCGAGCATCTCGGGGCGATCGATCCGGAGCAGGGCGAGCAGGCGACCGTCGCCGGTCCCGAGGTCGAGGATCCGCCGAGCGCTGCGAGGCACATGGTCGAGCAGGACGCTCTCGCCTTCGGCGCGGTGCGGGTACTCATCCGCCCGGTCCAGGTAGCGAAGCACGTGGCCGGCGGTGGTCCACTCCTCGGAGGCCATGCTCCTAATTATCGACGTGTGTGAGGTCCGGCGAATCGGGAACCATCAGAGGATGAGCTCATCAACTAGCAACGTGCCCGTCGTCACTCTGCGCGACGACGTCAAGATCCCCCAACTCGGCTTCGGCGTCTTCCAGGTCCCGCCCGAGGACACCGCCGAGGCGGCTACCCGCGCCCTGCTGGCCGGCTATCGGCACATCGACACGGCGGCGGCCTACGGCAACGAGGCCGGCGTCGGCCAAGCGATCCACGCGGCCGGCCTGCAACGCGACGAGGTGTTCATCACCACGAAGTGCTTCAACGACGATCAAGGGTTCCAGCAGGCGACCAGAGCGCTGAAGACCAGCCTCGGCCAGCTCGAGATGGACTACGTGGACCTGTATCTGATCCACTGGCCCGTCCCGGCCCACGACAAGTACGTCGAGACTTGGAAGGCCTTCATCGAGCTGCAGGAGCAGGGGCTGGTCCGTTCGATCGGCGTCTCCAACTTCCAGCCCGCGCATCTCGAACGCATAATCGCCGAGACCGGCGTCACGCCGTCCGTGAACCAGATCGAGCTGCACCCGCTCCTCCAGCAGCCCGGGTTGCGCCAGGAGCACGCGGATCTCGGGGTCGCCACCGAGGCCTGGAGCCCGCTGGCCCAGGGCGAGGCCCTCGACGACGAGACGATCACCCAGATCGCCGAGGCCCACGGCAAGACGCCCGGGCAGGTGGTGATCCGCTGGCATCTGCAGCTGGGCAACATCGTGATCCCGAAGTCGGTCACCCCGGAGCGGATCGTCGAGAACTTCGACGTGTTCGACTTCCACCTCACCGAGGCCGAGATGGAGCAGATCAAGGCCGTCGACGCCGGTCACCGGACCGGGCCGGACCCCGACACGTTCATCCGCCCGTAGCCGCCGGTTCTCCGTAGTCGGCCGCGGGCTGTTGCGGTGCCCTGAGCATCAACCGCAACGGCTCGCGGCCGCCATAGTGCAGCTCCTCGACCAGCTCGAAGCCGAGCCGCGCGTAGAGCACGGCATTCGCGCGCTGGACGCCTCGAGGTAGGCGGGGAGCCCCGCGGCGTCGCAGGACCGAAGCGTCGGGGCCATCAACCTCGTGCCCAGTCCCGCGCCCTGGCGCTCGGGTGCCACGCCGATGAACGCGAAGTAGTGGTGCGCCTGGCGCGGGTGCCGGGACTGCATTCGGGTGAGCAGGGCCAGCGCCCGGGGCAACCGGGTCCCGAACGCCCGCGTGTAGGCCGGACCGTGGCGGAGCGTCGCCGACATCGGCAGGGCCCAGCGCCCCGGTGGCGTCGATATGGCCGCCCCGCCGAGATCGGCGCTGGGCCGACGCCATCATCGGGGCCACCAGTGCCGAGCTGAAGGCGGGGCCGCTGGCCCTGATGGAGTCGCTCTACGCCGTCCTGGATCAGTACGACACGATCCGGCCCTATTACCGCGCGTTCATCGAGGCGCTCGCGCGGAGCGCGCGCTCACCGGAGCTTCGCCGGCAACTGGCCACCCACTACAA
>JALYXK010000083.1 GCA_030947145.1 Actinomycetota bacterium | reverse complement strand
GCGCGGGCCCGTACCGCCGCGCCCAGAGCCCGGGCCAGGGCGTCGGCGGCCAGCTCGGCGGCATGGAGCTTGCCGGGGCTGAGGCCACCCAGCTCCGCGGCGATCTCGCCGGCCCCAATCCGGGCCGCCGTCAGCAGGCCCTGCCCCCGCACCAGCGTCACCGCGGCGCTGCCGGCGGCCGAGGCCGAGCCGCAGCCCTCGGCGTCGAACCCGGCGTCGGTGACCAGCTCTCCGTCGGTGCTGAGCGAGAAGCGAATTCGGTCACAACATGAGCCGCCGTGGGCCAGCACCGTGAAGGCCTCGGCCGGGAGCCGGCCCTGGCCCTGTGGCGAGGTCAGGTGATGCTCGAAGGCGACCGTGTCCATCCGAGCCAGGATAGAGGCGGTGCGGCGGGGCTACTTGACGGGGAGCGCGTCAGCGACCCGCTGAGCGATCTCGAACCGATCAGCGAAGCCGGTGAGCGTCACCGCCTGGTGACGGCGGTCGATGACCACCAGCGTCGGGGAGACGCTGACCTGCACCTGGTTGGTGACGACCGGGTAACGCGCGAGCTCGGAGATTGGAATCGCCAGCTTGACCACCCGCCGGCCGTGCCCGGGCACCGCCGCCAGCTCGCGCTTGACGGCGCGGTCGTCCGCCGCCGCGGCGTTGAAGAAGAGCAGCGCGAGCACCTTGCCCGAGCGCAGGGCGTGCATCACCATCTGCAGACGCGCGGCACTGGTCCGGCCGGCCGCGGGCCGGGGCGCCGTCCGCGTCGCGGGCTTGACCGCCGTCGCCGGCTTGACCACCGTGGCCGCCGGCTTGACCACCGTGGCGGCCGGCTTGGCCGCCGCGGGACGCGAGGACTGGGGCGAGGCGGCGGCGATCTTCCCCCCGTGGGCGGCGCTGGTCGCGTTGGCCAGGTTGACCGCGGCATGCGCCTTGTCGATCGCCGATTGATACTGGCCCAGGCCCTGCGAGCCGCTCGGGCTCGTCGAGGAGCCCGGCTTGAGCGCGACCAGCCACAGCGCGAAGAACAGGACTGTGCCGACGAGCAACCCCAGCAGTGGTCTGGAGACGTGCATCATGGACATTTTCGGCACGTCCCCTCTCCGACATGAGCCGTTCTGGACGCGGTCGGCTACGCGAGGCGGAGCCCGAGCTCACGGAGCTGGGCGGGATCGACCGGCGCTGGGGCGCCGGTCAGCGGATCGGCGCCGCTCGCCGCCTTCGGAAAGGCGATCACGTCGCGGATCGAATCGAAGCCACCCAGCAGGGCGATGATGCGGTCGATCCCCATGGCGATCCCGCCGTGCGGTGGGGCGCCGTAACGCAGCGCCTCGAGGAAGAAGCCGAAGCGCGCCTGGGCCTCCTCGGGCCCGATGCCCAGCAGTTCGAACACGCGCCGCTGGACATCCTGATGATGGATGCGGATCGAGCCGCCGCCGATCTCGCTGCCGTCGAGCACGAGGTCGTAGGCCCGCGAGGTCAGCGACCCCGGCTCGTTGAGATCGCCCTGCGGGGCGGTAAAGGGGTGGTGGGCCGCGTCCCAGCGCTGCGCGACGGGATCCCAGAAAAAGGCCGGGAACTCCGTTACCCAGAGAATGTCGTGTCGGCCAACCGGAATTAGGTCGAAGCGGCGGCCCAGCTCGAGCCGCAGCGCGCCGAGCGCCTGGTTGGCGGTGGCGGCCTGGTCGGCGACGATCAGCAGGAGGTCGCCGTTGTGGGCGTCGAGCCGATCGATGATTTCCGCGACCTCGTCCGGCGCCAGGAACTTGGCGATCGGGGAACGCAACGTGCCGTCCTGCAGCACGAAGGCCCAGACGAGACCCTTGGCCCCATGCTGTTTGGCCAGCTCGGTGAGGACGTCGAGCTCCGAGCGCGGCAGCTCTCGCGCGCCGGCGTTGATGCCGCGGACGGCCCCGCCGGAGGCCAGGACGGAGGCGAACACCTTGAACTCCGAGCCGGCCAGCGCCTCGCCCAGGCTCTTCAGCTCCAACCCGAAGCGCGTATCGGGCCGATCGGAGCCGAAGCGCGACACCGCCTCGTGGTAGGTCATTCGCTGCCAGGGCGGCGGTGCAGCGGCGAACTCCGAGCGCTGGAACACCGTCCCCATCACCGCCTCCATGCACTCGATCACGTCGTCCTCGTGCACGAAGGACATCTCGATGTCAAGCTGGGTGAACTCGGGCTGGCGATCGGCCCGCGAGTCCTCATCCCGGAAGCAGCGAGCGATCTGGTAGTAGCGCTCGAAGCCGCCGATCATCAGCAGCTGCTTGAACAACTGGGGCGATTGGGGAAGGGCGTAGAACGAACCCGGGGCGATGCGCGCCGGCACCAGATAGTCGCGCGCGCCCTCGGGGGTGGAGCGCGTCAGGTAAGGCGTCTCGATCTCCAGGAAATCCCGGGCATTCAATACGTCCCGCATCACCGACACGACGTTGTGGCGCAGCGCGAGCGCCCGCTGCATCGGCGCCCGGCGCAGGTCGAGCGCTCGATAGCGCAGCCGCAGTGCCTCGTCGACGGCGATCTCCTCGTCGAGGGGGAACGGCGGCGTCTCGGCGTCGGCCAGCAGCGTGGCCGACTCGACGCTCAGCTCGATCTCGCCGGTGGCCAGATTGGGGTTGACGTTCTGCGGATCGCGCGCGAGCACGGTACCGGCGGCGCCGATCACGTCCTCCGAGCGCAACGAGTGCGCGAGCGCGTGGGCCTCCCCCGCCGTCTCGGGGTGGAACACGAGCTGGAGAATTCCCGAGCGGTCGCGCAGGTCGATGAAGATCAGGCCCCCGTGGTCACGTCGCGCGTGGACCCAGCCCGCCACGCGGGCGCGAGCGTCGACTCGTGCGCTGGTCAACTCGCCACACCAGGCATCGCGGTAGTCGTTGGGCCGCGGAGGCTGTCTCACGAGAGCCGGCTCCCTCTGAGGATCGTCGGGATCGCCGCCGCCAGTGCGATCTCGTCCTGCTCGCCCGATTCCATGTTCTTCAACGTCACCTGCTCGTGCTCGGCCACGATGGCAACGTACCGGGCGCGTATTCGATCTGCCTGCTTGAGCTGGCCCTTGAGCGAGCGTCCGGCGAGCTCGAGCTGGGCGGCCAGGCCGGCCCGCCGCGCCTTGAAGGCCAGACCGAACGCCCGGCGCGCGGCGTCGGCGCCACGGTCGGCGATGGCCACGAAGAGGTCGACCGGCGGGGCGGAAACCGGCAGCTCGCCCGCCGCCA